>CALUJT010000059.1 GCA_944321005.1 uncultured Atopobiaceae bacterium
TCCTCTCGACGTGGCGCGGCTACTCCGACGAGGCCGTGGGCGTGCTCGCGGAGACCGACGGCACCCCGCACAACACCATCACCCCGATCGCCCGCCGTCGCGGCGAGGACTATGAGCTGGACCTCGTGCTGCGCAACAACCGCACGACGGACGAGTACCCGCTCGGCATCTTCCACCCGCACCAGGAGCTGCACCACATCAAGAAGGAGAACATCGGCCTCATCGAGGTCATGGGCCTCGCGGTGCTCCCGGCGCGCCTGCTCGGCGAGATGGACCGCCTGAAGCGGGTCATCCTCGCCGGCGAGGACCCCGCGGGCGTGCCCGAGGTCGCGGCGCACGCCCCATGGGCGGCCGAGGTCGTCGCGCGCCATCCGGAGTTCGAGCCCGAGAACGTGTCGCCCGCGGACGCGGCGGCGCTCGACGCCGTCATAGAGGAGGAGATAGGCCAGGTGTTCGCGCAGGTGCTCGAGCACTGCGCGGTCTTCGCGGACAACGATCAGGGCAGGGCGGCCTTCGCGCGCTTCGTCGCGGCCGTCTGCTAGAAAGGAGCATTCGAGATGGGATTTCCCAGCACAGAGACGCTCGAGCGCGTCTACGGCGAGGACGCCGGGCGAGCCGGCGAGCGCCTGAAGGGGCTCGCGGAGCGCTACGAGGAGCGCTTCGGCGCCGGCGACCCCGAGTTCTTCTCGGCCCCCGGTCGCACGGAGATCATCGGCAACCACACGGACCACAACGGCGGCAAGATTCTGGCCGCGAGCATCACTATGGACAGCATCGGCGCCGCCGCGCGCACGGACGACGGCATCGTGACCATCTGGTCCGAGGGCTACCCCGAGGCCATCGTCGTGGACACCGCCGCCATCGACAAGATCCCCCACGGCGGAGGATCCACCACGCTCGTGGCGGGCATGCTCGAGGCCGCCGCCAGGCGCGGGTACCGGATCGGCGGCTTCAACGCCGTGGCCTCCTCCGAGGTCATCCCGTCCGCCGGCGTGAGCTCCTCGGCCTCCTTCGAGATGCTCGTGTGCGAGATCGTGAACCACCTCTACAACGACGACGCCATCGAGGTCGCCGACTACGCGCGCATCGGCCAGTACGCGGAGAACGTCTGGTGGGACAAGGCGTCCGGCCTCATGGACCAGATGGCCTGCGCCGCCGGCGGAACCATCCTCCTGGACTTCTCCGACGGCGTTAAGTACGAGAAGGTCGACTTCGGCTTCGACGAGCTGGGTCACGACCTCGTGATCGTGAACACGGGCAAGGGCCACGCGGACCTCTCCGAGGAGTACTCCTCCGTCCCCAACGAGATGCACGCCGTGGCGGCCGAGCTCGGCGTCACCAACCTCTGCGAGACCACCGAGGACGCCGTGCTCGCGCACGTGGCCGAGCTGCGCCAGAAGTGCGGAGACCGCGCCGTCCTGCGCGCCCTCCACTACTTCGAGGAGTGCGCTCGCGTGGAGGCGGCCGAGGAGGCCATCAGCGCGGGCGAGAAGGACCGCGTGCTCGACGTCATCACCGCCTCCGGCCGCTCATCCTGGGAGTGGCTCCAGAACGCCGTGGTGCCGGGCATGCCCGAGGAGCAGCCCATCCCCATGGCGCTCGCCCTCACCCAGCTCTACCTGCGTCGCATTGGCTCGGGTGTGTGCCGCCTGCACGGCGGCGGCTTCGCGGGCGTCATCATGTGCGTGGTCCCCAAGGCAAAGACCGCCGGCTACGTGAACTATATCTCCGGCTACTTCGGCCGCGAGAACGTCTACCTCACCAACATCCGCCAGACCGGGGCCACCTGCCTCAGCTAGCTCAACAGCTTGACAGTTTGCTCAGGTCAAACTGTCAAGTCTGGCGGGTTGACAGTTTGACCTGAGCAAACTGTCAAGTTTGGCGGCGCATTCCCTCGGGGGCGCGCCGCCCTTCTCGTGCGGGCTAGACGCTCTCGACGCCGAAGAAGCCGCGGTGCTCGGGGATGGTCTCGTCCGGGACGTCCAGCACGTAGGACCCACAGGCGTTTATGATCGTGGCGCCGCTGGGGTGCTCGCGCACGCGCTCGATGCGGCCGTACTGCAGGTGGACGTGGCCGTGCAGCAGGTAGCGCGGCCGCACGCGGTCGAGGAGCGTGTCTATGGCCTCGAACCCGCGGTGGGGGAGGTCGTCGAGGTCCCCGTAGCCGCGCGCCGGGGCGTGGGTCACCACCAGGTCCACCCCGCCCGTCGCGCTGGCGAGAAGGGCCATGCGCGCCGCTCGCCTGCCCATCTCCGCCTCCGTGAAGCCGTGAACCTCCGGGTTGTAGCGGATGGAGCCGCCGAGCCCCATGACGCGCAGGCCGCGAAAGTCGCGGATGTGGCCGTCTATGGAGACGCAACCCTCCGGCGCGTGGCGGTCGTAGGCGGCGTCGTGGTTGCCCTGCACGTAGAGGAGCGGCACGTTGGCAAGGGTCACGATGTGCTCCAGGTAGACCGCCGGCAGGTCCCCGCAGGAGACGATGAGGTCGACCCCGGAGACGCGCTCGGGGTCCCACCGTTCGTAGAGCCAGCCCTCCTCCACGTCTGCGATGGCGAGGATCCTCATGCGCCGCCCCCTACCGCGCCGTGTCCCTGAGGAGCACGGTCGACGGGTCCACGGGGATGACGCCCGCCACCTCCACCTCGACGAGCCCGTCGCGGTCGAGCTCGCGCTGCTCGGGGAGGCGACCCACCACGTTCTCGTTGAGCCAGCGCATGCGCACGATCTGCTCGCTGGTGAGGCGCCCCGCCTCAGGTCCCTGCACCACGTCTCCGCCCTGGGCCACGAGCTCGCCCGTGAAGGGGTGCACGCGCCCGGAGAGCACGGACTGGCGCAGCACGTCGACGAGCATGCGCTGGCCGCGCGGGAGCTCCTCGGAGAGCCGCACGTCGAGGACGCCCGCGGACATGCCCCACCAGTAGTTGAGCGACTGCCCCTGGATCTTCTCGCCCTCGCGCCTCCACGTGTCGTTGCGGATGGAGCGGACGAGCATCTCGTAGTAGCGGCCCCACTTCCACACGGGCTCGGCGAGGTGGGTCTCCGCGCCGCTCTCCTCCACGCGGTATAGGCCCCAGGACTCCTTGGGCGCGAGCGGGTTGGCGTAGTCGCGGCCGGAGATTATGTGCACGCCCTCCTCGCGAAACTCGCGCCGCCAGTCGTGGTCCTTGGCGGAGAACCACTTGAGCGAGACCGTCACGTACGGGTCCACCATGGCGGCGCCTATGGCGAAGGCGTTGATCTCGGCCACCGTGGAGAAGACCGGGCTCTCTGCCACGTAGCCCACCCTGTGGTGGCCGGCCAGGCTCGCGGCGAGGGCGCCGAGCAGGAACTTGGCCTCGTACATGCGCCCGTAGAAGCCGCGCACCGCGCTGTGCGAGAGGCTCACGGAGCAGTTGAGGTAGGCGGGGCCGGGGTGCTCCGCCGCGGCGCGCAGGGTCTGGCGCATCTGGGTGGGCGCGCAGGTGATCACGAGGTCGGCACCGTGCTCGACGGCCTCGTCCACGGCCTGGTCGAAGGCGGCGTCCGAGCTCCTGTCCGTGAAGGCGCGCGTCTCCACGGTGCCCGCCAGGCGCTCCTCGAGCTTCTGGCGCCCGCGCTCGTGGAGGCTGATCCAGCCCGAGGAGAGGGGGTTCCTGTCATAGACGAAGGCCACGCGGAAGGGCCGGGCGCGCACGGTCTTCTTGGCGAGGTTCTTGAGCTTGGGCAGGGGCCTCGTCCCCTCGAGGCTCGGGTCCTCGAGGTAGGCGCGCGCCCCCGTGCCCTGCGTGACCACGAACTCGCCCCAGATCTTCTCCACCTGGGAGTCGACCTCACGGGGCGAGAGCCCGCGCAGGTGCTCGAAGCCGAAGATCGAGACGTAGTAGAGCAGGGCGTCCCCCACCTGCAGGTCCAGCCCGTCGCCGCCGTGCGCGCGGAAGGACGCGGAGAAGCTGTCGAAGAGCGCGCGCAGGTCGCGAACCACGTCGTCTGGCCAGGGACGCTCGAGGTCCTGTCCCAGCAGCGCCGCGAGGCGGGCGTAGAACCCCTCCTCGGCGGAGGTTATTCCGTAGATGGGGCACACGCGGTAGAAGCGCGTGAACTCGTGGTAGACGCGCAGGCCCTTCTCGTCCGAGGGCATGGGCGTCACGCGCGTGATGTTGGCAAGGATCGTGGGCATGCCCAGGTAGCGCGAGACCGAGACGCGCTTGTTGCCCTCCTGCACGTAGAAGCGCTGGAGGTACTCAAAGACCACGATCGGGTCGCGCAGGCCCTCGGCGCGCTGGGAGTCTATGAGGTCGCTCCACTTCATGGCGAACTCCGAGCTCGCCTCCGCGATGGGCATGAAGCCGCTCGAGAACATGTTCTGGCGCCCGCGCGTCTTGGTGCCGGCTATGAGCGAGAGGTCGATCTCGGCGAGCCCGATGGGGACCTCGCCCTGGTAGCCCTGGTTCTTGAGGATGTCGTCCAGCGCGGGCGGGTAGGGGTAGAGGCCGTGCGCCACGTCATGGTCGACCTGCTTGAGGCCGAGCTTGCGGGCCTTGGCGTAGTCCTCGAGCATGGGGCCACCTCTCTTCGGCGCGCTCGGGCGCGCCATCGGTGTGGAATCGATTTCCCTACGCACATGGTAGCGAATCCGCGGCGCGCGGCGGGTCGCGTCCGCCGCTTCACAAAAACGGGAGCACGGCGAGAGGGGCGCGCGGCGAAGGGGCGCGCGGCGAGAGGCGCGCGGCCTCGGCTCCCCGCGCTCCCCCGTCCGCACCGCGTCATCGGGCGCCTTAGCCTTTCCTTAATCTCTGCTCCGCCCGTGCGGGTATTCTTGACGTGGGCTGTCCGGCGAAGAGGGGAGACGCGTGCGCGAGCGGGTTCTTGTTGTTGACGACGAGCGGGAGATCTGCGAGCTCGTCGCCGTCTATCTCGAGGCGGAGGGCTTCGTGGTGGAGTGCCTGGGCGACGGCGACGCGGCCCTCGCCCGGGTGCGGGACGCCTCCGCGCCCGCAGTGGACCTCGCGGTCCTCGACGTCATGCTGCCCGGTGCGAGCGGCCTCGAGGTCTGCCGCGCCATCCGCGAGCGCCACGCGTACCCCGTCATCATGCTCACCGCCCGCGGGGAGCAGGCGGACAAGATAGCCGGCCTCTCCCTGGGCGCGGACGACTACGTGACCAAGCCCTTCCTCCCGCTCGAGCTCGTGGCGCGCGTGAAGGCCCAGCTCAGGCGCTACAAGACGTACAACGCCGCGTCCGAGGGGCGCGAGGCCGCGAGAGACGTCATCACGTGCCGCGGCCTCGTGCTGGACGTCGCCCGCCACGAGGCCACGCTCAACGAGCGCCCGCTCGCGCTCACGCCCACCGAATTCTCCCTCCTGCGGATCCTGCTGGAGGCCGAGGGCGCCGTCGTCTCCGCGCGCGAGCTCTACCAGGAGATCTTTGGCGAGGCATACTACGAGCGGGGCTCGGGATCCATCACCGTGCACGTGCGTCACCTGCGCGAGAAGATGGGTGACTCCTTCGAGGACCCCAAGTACATCCGGACCGTGTGGGGGTGTGGCTACAAGATTGAGCGCTAGCGAGAAGAGCGGGCTGCGCGCGGCCCTCGTGGTGGTCGTGGCGGCTGCGGCCATCCTGGTGGGCGCGGGCGCCTTCTACACCGTGTTCGGCTTCGTGGACAAGGCGTGGAACGGCTCGTTCATGGACTGGGTGAGCACGCAGCTCCTGGACCTGGGCAACCTGAACGAGCTGGGGATCTGGCCGGAGCTCGTGCTCGACGTCACGGGCGTCAAGTTCTTCTTCTTCCAGCTGGGGGTCTGCGTCATCGTGGCGGTGGTGCTCGCCTGCGCCGCCGCCGCGGTGATCGCGGGCAGGCGCGCCGCGCGCGAGGAACGCGCCCGCGCGGCGGAGCTCCTGCGCCGCTACATGGCGCACGACGTCCCGGCGAGCGAGGTCTTCCCCGAGGGCTGGGAAGACCTCGCGCTGGTTGCGTCCGACGTCAGACGGGCGGGGGAGGACCAGGCCCGCCGGCTCGCCGACGAGGCCGCGCGCCGGAGCGACCTCGTGACCTACCTCGCGCACGACCTCAAGACGCCGCTCACCTCGGTGATCGGCTACCTCTCGCTCCTGGACGAGGTGCCGGACATGCCCCCCGAGCAGCGGGCGCGCTACACGGGGGTGGCGCTCGACAAGGCGCTGCGCCTCGAGCGGCTGGTGAACGAGTTCTTTGACATCACGCGCTACAGCCTCACGAACATCGAGCTCGAGCTCGCGCCCGTGGACCTGGCATTCCTGCTCGTCCAGCTGGCGGACGAGTTCTATCCCGCGCTCTCCGCGCACGGCAACGTCGCGCGCGTGACGGTGACGGGCACCGAGCGCACGGCAGAGGAGCCCGGCGAGCCCCTCGTGGTCACGGCCGACGCGGCGCGGCTCGCCCGCGTCTTCGGCAACCTGCTGCGCAACGCCATCGCCTACAGCGACGAGGGGACGCCCGTCAAGGTGCGCGCGGACGTCCGGGACGGTCGCGCGGTGGTGGAGGTGTCGGACACGGGCGCCACCATCCCCAGCCACAAGCTGCGCTCGATCTTCGACAAGTTCTTCCGTCTGGACGAGTCGCGCGCCTCCGCCACCGGCGGGGCGGGCCTCGGCCTTGCTATCGCGCGCGAGATCGTGGAGCTGCACGGCGGCACCATATCAGCCGCCAGCGAGGCGGGCGCCACCACGTTCACGGTGGAGCTGCCCATGGGTGCGGGGGAATAAGGCCCGCCGCTCTTCTCGCCACGCGCTCTTGGGCACGTCCGGACGCTCCTCTTGTCGGAAGCGTCCGCCCGCGCCCAAGACCTCCCGATGGCCAGACGTCTTGGGCGCCGCCGGACGATTCGGGCGAGAAGAACGTCCGGCAGCACCCAACCCCCCCGTCCGTCCAGCCGTCTTGGGCTCCGCCGGACGTTTTCACGGCGGATAGCGTCCGCCCGCGCCCAAGATTCGCCGCCCGCCCGCCGTCGAGTTACGCCGAGAAGGACCACAGGTTGGCGCACTGCCCCAGCACCCGCGTCAGCTCCCACGTGTGCGACGAGCGCTCGGCGCTGTTGGGGTCGCGCACGACCACGCTCCCGTCCCCCGCAAGCCCCGCCAGCACGATGAAGTGGCCGGTGGTGGTGAAGTCGCCGGGCCGAACGCTGCAGATTACGGGGCGGCCGGCCTCGAGCTCCGCGCGCACGGTCGACTCGTTCGCTGCGAGCTCCCGCGAGACGAGGCCCAGCTGGGAGGCGCCATCGCTCATGAGCGCCCATGCGGTCATGCCGTCCGTCACGTAGCCCTCGCGCTCGGAGAAGGCGGCCATCTCGACGGGCCCCATGTCCGTGGACCCGGTGAGAGCCACGTAGACCATGGCAAGGCACGTGGGCCCGCACCCGTTCTTCTCTATGGTTCCGCCGGCGTAGGGCTCCTGCGACCAGGCGGGGTCGGTCTGGTACAGGCTCGGCACCTCGCCGAGGCGCCACTCGGAGCGGGGCGTGGAGGCGGCGGGCCGCCCCGACGCCGGTGTCGAGGCCCCCGCGTGGAGCACCAGCGCGAGCACGCCCATGATCGCGAGCGTGGTGACGAGAAGGACCGCGCGGGCGGACGTCCTTCTCGCCCTTCTGCGGCGGCTGTAGCGGGCTGGCGCCAAACGGCTCATGGGGAACCTCCCGGGTGTCGGAAACGTGACGACCCCTAGGTTCCGCCTGTCCTCCATAACACGTCCTGAACTGGGGACTAACGTTTTCTTAACGATGTGTGTAGGACTTGTAACTGTTTTGTCAAGGCACTTTCGGCAAAAGGTTGGATTGGGTATAACAACGGAGGTCAGATACACAGGTGAAAGGAGGGATGGCATGACCAAGATCAAGGAGATGAGCAAGCGAGAGCGCAAGGTTCTCGACGCCTGTCACAACGGCTGGTTCATGAGCGGCGAGTACCGCGCACTCGTGGACGGTCACGAGCGTCACTTCTGGGCAGACAGCAAGGGCATTCTGTTCAGGGACGTTGACGAGTGGTTCTCCTCCCACGAGCAGAACCACGCGGACTCGCACCTGCTCGTCAAGTGCGTGTGCGCGGCGTAACAATGCGCGACACCCCACACGGGGGAGGAGCCTACGGGCTCCTTTTTTATTAGCTTGACAGCTAGACCCGGGCAATCTGTCAACTCGTTAGGCTACGGGCGCGCGTGCTCCAGCATGAGGGCGAGGATGACGGCGAGCCCGCGACGGAGGCTCGCCTTCTCGATCCACTCCTCGCGCGTGTGGAGGAGGTCCCCCTCCACGGCCCCGACGGTGTGGGCCGGGATTCCCAGCGAGAAGGGGATGTTGGCGTCGGTCGAGGACTCCTGGTGCATGATGCGCTCCACGCCACCGAGCTCGCGAAGGATCTCGTCCGTGCGGGCGATGAGGCCGGCCTGGCCCTCCGGGACGCGCTCGCCCGAGGCGGGGCGCCGCCCGATGAGGCGCACGTCGATGCGCGTCTTCTCCTTGAGGTGCTCCTCGACGAGCACGACGAACTTCCCGTACATCTGCTCGAGGCACTCCTCCGAGGCGGATCGGTACTCCACGAGGACGCTCGCCTCCTCGGCGATGGAGTTCACCGTGGTGCCTCCCACGAAGCGCCCCACGTTGATGGTGGTCTTGGCCTCCTTGGGCAGGTCGAGCGCGTAGAGGTCCTCGATGAAGGAGCAGAGCGCCTCGATGGCGTTGTCGCGCCCGAAGTCCTCCCAGGAGTGGCCGCCCTGGGTGTGGCAGGTTACCTTCCAGCGGTGCGAGCCCACGGCGGAGACCACGTGCATGCCCAGGTAGAGGTCGAAGGAGGTGAACTCCTTCACGCGGCCCGCGTAGTGGGCGAAGAGCTCGCGCGTGCCGGCGAGGTTGCCGAGGCCCTCCTCGCAGGAGTTGGCGACCACGAGCATGGGGCGGTCGAGGGGCACGTGGTGGCGCAGCAGGTAGCGACCGGCGAGCATGACGCCCACGAGGTTGGCGGTGTCGTCGCCCACGCCGGGCGCGAGCAGGCGCTCCTCGCTCTCCGCGAGCGGCAGCGGGTCGATGTCCGGGAAGACAACGTCGGTGTGCGCGGCAAAGACGACGATGCCGTCGTCATGCTCTGCGTGAGGGCCCGCCGGAAGCGAGAGGATGACGTTCTTGGCGTCGTCCACGCGCACGGCACCGACGGGCGCTCCCTGCGACAGCCACCAGTCGCGGATGAACTCCGCTCGCCTCTCCTCGTGTCCGGACGGGGCGGGGATCCTCGCGAGCGTGCGAAGGAGCTCGAGCTCCTCCTCGTAGCACTCGTCGGCGTAGGTGGTCGCGATCTCTCTGACTCTCTCGTTCACAGGCTGCTCCCGGGGCGGCGTCACGACACCGCTAGCTTACCGCAAGCCCGGGGGCGAGAGCGGTGGGGCGCGAGGTTTCGCCCTTCGTGCGATGCCGGCGCAATTCTCCGCGGGGTTTCGGCCTTCGTGCGATGTATTTTGTTGACGCTGGCGGGCTCGAGGACAAATGCGTAACGTCGTTCTCCCACGAATAAAAATCAAAAACGCAACTAAAACTGTCCACAGCAGAAAAATAGCATCGCACGAAGCCCCAAACCCCGCAGCGATTTGCGCCGGCATCGCACGAAGGGCGAAACCCCGCAATGTCTCGCGCTCGAGGAGGGGCGCTCGGCGTGTCGTGGCCTTCCCGCGCGGCCCTCCGCGCGTCCAAGTTCGCCGAGAAGTACGCGCCGTCCGCGGAGTGGGACCTGACGCGCGCCTCTCATCCGGCGCATACTACCGGGCGGAACGCCGGTATTCCGGCAAGCAACGACCCAAGGGGGAGCAGCATGGCTGTCAATCGATTCGTCCTGAACAACATCTCCTACCACGGCTCCGGCGCGATCAGGGAGATCCCCGGCGAGTTCGAGCGCCGCGGGTACAAGAAGGCCTTCGTCTGCTCCGACCCCGACCTCGTGAAGTTTGGCGTGGTGTCCAAGGTGACCGACCTGCTCGACGAGGCCGGCATCGCCTGGGAGCTCTACTCCGAGATCAAGCCCAACCCCACGATCAAGAACGTCCAGGACGGCGTCGAGGCGTACAAGGCCTCCGGCGCCGACTGCATCGTCACCATCGGCGGCGGCTCCTCCATGGACACGGCCAAAGGCATCGGCATCATCGTCGCCAA
>CALUJT010000060.1 GCA_944321005.1 uncultured Atopobiaceae bacterium
TGCGGGAGGGGTCTCCCGGGTAGAAGCGCTCCGTAAGGCGAGCGGGGTCGAGGCGGGCGGCGTCCTCGGGCGCCACGGGGTTCTCCACCGTGAGCGCCGCGCCCTCCACGCGCACGCTCGGAGCGCCCGCGCCGTGAGCGAGGGCGTTCTCCAGCAGGTTTGCTATCACGCGGGCGAGCGCGTCGGGCGCGGCGAGCACTGGCGCGGTCTCGCCGAGCCGCACGTCCGGCTCCCAGCCGCGCGCGGCGAAGGCCTCGTAGCGCGCCGCGAGCGCGTCCGTCGCGGCCTGGGCGAGGTCGCAGGGCTCGAGCTCCGGCTCCCACGAGGGGTCCGCGGCACGCGCGTACGTGAAGAGGTCGTCCACCAGCACGCGCATGGCGTCGAGGCGCTCCTCCGCGCGCTCGAGGTAGCGGGCCGCGCGCTCCGGGTCCCCCGCGCGCCGGGCGAGCTGCAGGTAGCCCTGCGCCCCGGCGAGCGGCGTGCGGATGTCGTGGCTGAGCGCGGCGAGCTGCTCGCGGAGGCGCTCGTCTGCGGCGCGACGCTGGAGGTCGCGCTCGAGGTCCGCGTCCAGGTGTCGGTCCACCGCGCGGGCGAGCGCCGCCACGGCGGGGTCCGCGGACTCCAGGCGGGCGCGCGGCGCCGGGTTGGCCGTCGCACGATCGAGCAGGTCCGCCAGCCGCGCGAGGTCACGGCTGCGCGCTCCATGCGGGGGAAAGGCGCTCACGTCACACCGTCCTTCTCGCCAAGCGGAAAAGGGAGGGCTCTCCCTCCACCCTACACCGTCCTTCGGGCCATAACGCCGCGCACCAGGGCGAGGAGGGCGACCAGCCACACGAGCGGCACCACGAAGGCGCGCAGGGGGTCGAGGGGCATGAGCGCGGCGTACGGCGCGAACATCACGTTCGCGCTCATTCCCTCCAGGGGCAGGACGAAGCCCAGGGCCTCCGAGAGCGTCACGCCCATCGGCGTGGGCGATCCGGGCGGGACGACCGCGAGGGCAACCAGGCAGAGCGCGACGTAGGCAACCACCACGACGCCGGCCGTCGCTATCGCGCTGTGGCTCCTGGTGACCACGCCCGCGGCAAAGGCGAGCTCGGCGATCACGAGGTACGTGAGCACGCCGGCGACCACGCGCTCCAGTACGCACATCCTCGGCGACGCGGCGATGACGGACGCGCCCGGCACCAGCGCGCCGGCGGCAACGTCGAGCGCCGCCGTCACCGCGAGCAGCCCCAGCGTGAGCGCTGCCACGGCAACGAAGCGCGAGAGCGCATAGCCCAGACGCCCCCTCTCGGCGCCGCACGCCGAGCGCAGGGCCCCGCCGCGCTGGTCGAAGACGGCCACGCTCGCTCCGGCAAAGAGGAAGACGAGCACGAGCGCCTTGTCGCGAAAGATCGAGTCCTGCAGGCCGTAGGTCACGCCCTGCGTCACGCGCCAGGCGGAGTAGGCCCGGTCGAGCGCGACCAAGCCGAGCGCGATCCACGTCCGGTAGTTGCGCACGATCGTGTAGAGCGCGGCGCGAATCTGGTTTGCCATGGGGCACCTCCAAAATTAACGTACTTTGAAATGGCATCGCATAGAGCCCAACTGGGCAAACGTACTTTTTCAGGAAACCAAAGTACGTTATTCTCCGCCGCTAGAGCGAAGCCCGCGTCATCACGCGGTGCGCGAGTGCCCAGCAGACGGTTACGTAGACGACGGGCAGCACGACGAGACGGGCATCTGCCACGAAGGTGTCACCGAGCAGGGTGCTCGGCAGGATGGGCACGATCAGCTGGAGCGCCTCGAAGGCGAGCTCCTGGGAGAGCGGGATGAGCACCATCACCGGCACAAAGAGCACCACGTTGAGAAAGCCAGCACCCAGGATGACCGCCACGAAGAACGTCGAGGCAAAGCCGCGGGAGCGTCGGGAGAGCCAAAGGAGGAGCATGCAAAAGACGGCATACGTCCAGCCCATCAGGACGTGAGCCGCCACGCGGAGCGCCAGCTCGCCCGCGGGCATTCCCTCGAAGGCCACGCTGGGGCTAAGCAGCAGAATCATGCCCAGCAGCACGGACCACAGGCCGAGAAGAACCGCGAGCAACAGCGCCAGAATCATCCGGGATGCTACGTACCCCTCTCGCCCGCGCGCGGTGAGGGTTGCCGCGCGCAGACCGCCCGACGAGACGTCGTGCGTGACGACGCCCGCCATGGCGAGGCAGGTGCCAAAGAGGGCGCCCGCGCGGACGAGACCGAGGACCGCCTTCTCGAAGATCACGTGCATGTTGGCATCGGGGAAGAGCAGCATCAGGAGGATGGTCAGCACCACATAGAGCGCCGGCAGCACGAAGGCGCCCTTCACGTAGGCGTCACGCGAGGCGAGGTAGAGCGCGGCACGGAGCTGGTTGGCGAAGGTGGTCATGGCGCTCACCTGCCCCTCTTTGCAGCCGCTCCGTCGATGAGGCGAACGAGCTCCGCCTCCACGTCCGGCTCGCTCACGGCGAGCTCCGTCACGGCAATGCCCGCGGAGAGGAGCACGTGAGAGAGCACCGTGCGGTCCGGCTCTCCCCCGCCCGGGGCGGTCACGCGCAGGGCGCCGTCCGGCAGCACGCGAACCGTGAGGCCCGGCAGCTCCTCCGCGAGCACGGCCACCGCGCGCTCCGGCGCGTCCACGCGCAAGGTGAGGTAGGTGGCGCAGGCGTCGACGAGCTCCTCGGAGGTGAGCTGGCGCGTAAGGGCGCCGTCGCGCATGATGCCGTAGTGCGTGCACATGCGCTCGAGGTCAGCGAGGACGTGCGAGCTCACCACCACGGTGACGCCGCGCTCCCGGTTGAGGCGGACGAGCAGCGCCCGCAGGCTCGCCACGCCCGTGGGGTCGATGCCCGTGAGCGGCTCGTCGAGCAGCAGGACCTCGGGGCTGCCGATGAGCGCGAGGGCGACGCCGAGTCGCTGACGCTGCCCGGTGGAGAGGTCATCCACGTAGGTGCCGCGCGGCCAGAGGGCGCGGCCGCGGCCGTCGCCGGCGGTGCGCGCGTCGAGGCCCACGAGGTCGAGCGCTTCTCGGCACGCCTTCTTTGGGTCCGGCAGGCCGAGCACGAGCGCCCGGTTCATCAGGTTCTCGAAGGCGTCGAGCCTGCCGTAGACCGCGGGCGCCTCCACGAGCGCGCCGACGCGCGGGTGGGACTCGCAGGGACGCAGTTGCCGGCCGAGCACGCTCACGGTGCCCGCGTCCTGCCGCATGAGGCCCGCGATGACCTTGAGCAGGGTGGACTTGCCCGCACCATTCTTGCCCACCAGGCCAAAGACGGAGCCGGCGGGCACGGCGAGGCTCACGTCGCGCACCGCCCGAACCGAGCCGTGCGAGAAGGACTTGGAGAGGCTGCTCGTCTCTATTGCGTTTGCCGCCATGGCTCCCCCTTCCGTCGTTGCTTTCAGCCTACCCGGAAGGGTTGGGCAAACGCTCCAGAGACCTACAAGACTTTGACAAGAAGCTCAGAGGGCAATTGTTGTATACGCGTATACTAGATAGACATGGCCAACGACACGTAAGTCCCGTTCGCTGGGCCGCACCTCCGAAGGGAGGTGAGCCCCATGGATCAGCTGATTGCACTCCTCAAGATCGCTGGCGCGCTGGCCAGCTTGATTGCAGGTATCATCCGGATTCTGTCCGCAGCGAGCGAGTTCCGCAACCGGGATGAGAAGGGCCGCTAGCCTAGCGAGCTAGCGGCCCATCCCCATCTCTAACGGGCGCGGCCCTGCCACCCACAGCGGGCTGTGCCGTTGGCTACAGTATACCCAACTGAAGGCAGCACCATAAGAATACGCGTATACACCACAGTGAGGACATCGAAGCGACGTCGAAGCCGGGTGCCCGCGGCCATGCGACTATGCCTCGAGCTTGAAGCCGATGCCCCAGACGGTCTGGATGTAGGCGTCGGTGCCGGTTGGACGCAGCTTGGCGCGCAGGTTGCTCACGTGCGTGGCGATGGTGCGCTCCTCCGTGAGGGCCTCCTCGTTGCGGGCGAGCTCGAAGAGCGCCCGCTTGGTGAAGACGCGCCCGTGCTCGGCCATCATGGCGGCGAGGATGTCGAACTCCGTGCGCGTGAGGCGCACGGGCGCGCCGTCCACGGCAAAGGCGCGCGCGGCGGGGTCGAGCTCCCAGCGACCGAGGCGCAGCGTCCCCGGCGCCCCCGATGCGGGCGTGGGCGCGATGCGGTCACGCAGCTGAACCTCAACGCGCGCGAGCAGCTCGTCCAGGTCGAAGGGCTTGACCAGGTAGTCGCTCGCGCCCAGGCGCAGCAGGCCCACGCGGTCGGTCACGGCGGAGCGCGCCGAGGTCACGATCACGGGCGCGTCCACGCCGGCGGCGCGCAGGTGTCCGATGAGCTCCTCTCCGGGGAGGCCGGGTAGCATGAGGTCGAGGATCACGAGGTCGAAGGGCTCGTTCTTCTCGCCCGCGCGCTCCGCGAGCAGCAGGGCCTCGGTGCCGGAGAACGCGGGCACGCACGCATGGCCCTCGTCCCCGAGGAAGGTGCAGACCACCTCGGAGAGCGCGGCGTCGTCCTCCACCACGAGGACGCGCGGGATGTTGGCGCGAGTATCCATGGGGCCAGTATACGTCTCGCGGACTAGCGCTCGAACGGCCACTCCCCCGCCGCGAGCGCCTCTATCGCGGCGGCCACGGCGTCGTCCTCGCAGGCGCCGATGTGCCAGCGCGAGGCGGCGGCGACCTCGGGCGAGGCGCCTGCCACCGTCACGGAGTTGGGCACCGCGCGCAGCATGGGGAGGTCGTTGTCCGCGTCCCCGAAGACCACGACGTCATCGAGGCCCACGCCCAGGCGCTCCGCGAGCCAGGCCACCGCGGTCCCCTTGTTCCAGCCGCGCGGCATGATGTTGGAGTAGGTGGGCATGGCGCGGTCCACGTCGAGCTCGGGGACCTCCGCGTTGAGGCGCGCCACGAGCTCGACTGCCGCGGGCTCGCCCGCGCCCGTGAAGACGTTGGCCTTGACCACGGCAAAGTCCGGGAGCTCGCGGGTCACGCGGCAGCGCTCGGCGTAGGCAGGGAAGTGCGCCGCCAGGTCCTCCAGCGAGCCCTCCACCAGAAGCGGCGTCGCGTCGTCAAAGCAGACGAGGCCCGCGCGCGGCGTGGCGGCAACGATGGCGCGCAGGTGCTCGAGGGCGCCCGGCGCGAGCGTCTGCTCCATGACCTTCTCGCCGTCGAGGTAGACCTGCATGCCGTTGGTCGCGAGCGCCGTGGAGCAGCACGCCTGGTCCTCGCCAAAGAAGTCGGGGATCCACGAGTATCCGCGGCCGCTCGCGGGGCCCACCACGATGCCGGCGTCCACCGCCGCGTGGAAGGCCGCCGCCGTGCGCGCGGAGACCTGGCGCTGCCCGCGCGGAAGGATGGTCCCGTCGATGTCTGTGAGGATGAGCTTCACGGCCACGTTCTTCTCCCTTCAAGAGGCACTCGGCCAGTCCGACCCGGCCCGGCTTAGTATATGACGCGACATCCCAGCTCGGCGGCGTCCGCACCCACGACGCCCCCCGGGTCGGCGTCCATGACCACGGCGTCCACGCCCTCGAGCGTCCCGAACCAGAGAAGCCCCGCCGCGCCGACCTTGCTCTGGTCCATGAGGACGTACGTGTGCGCGGCGCAGCCCAGGTACGCGCGCTTGAGCTCGGCCATGTCCTGGTTGTTGGTCATGAGGCCGCGCCCGGGCACGAATGACGTGGGCGTGACGAAGGCCTTGTCCGGGTGGAGCATCTCGAGCGTGCGCATGGCGAGCGGCCCCGCGGTGTAGCGGTGGCCCTTGCGGAGGCTCCCGCCCAGGATGATGACGTCGAGCGAGGGCGCGGAGCGGTCGACGTAGTCCGCGATGGTGAAGTCGTCGGTCACGATGGTAACGCCGGACCTGCCGGAGATGGCGCGCACGAGCTCGAGCGCGGTGGTACCCGAGTCCACCAGCACCGAGTCCCCGTCCTCCACGAATGGGGCCGCCAGGCGCGCGATGGCCCGCTTCGCCTCGACGTTCACGTTGATGCGGCGGTCCTGGACGGAGACCGTGAGCGTCTTGGAGAGCGAGACGGCGCCCCCGTGCGTGCGACGGAGCTTGCCGTCGCGCTCGAGGGCGTCGAGGTCGGCGCGCGCCGTCACGCGAGACACGCCAAAGGCCTCGGCGAGCTGCGTCACCTGCACGGACGTCGCGCGGTCGAGCATGTCCAGGATGGCGGCGCACCGCTCCTCGGATGACATGGCCATGGTTGCCGCCCTTCTCGATGTTCTTCTCGCCCGCTCTTCTCGCCCGCCACGCACGATTTCAGCCACGCGCGTTTGTGTGCGAATTGTGTTTCCTTTTCTTTCCTTACAGGCAATCTATCACATTGCTTTTGCTTTCGTTTTGGAAAGAAGACGGATGCAGGGGCATCCGGGGGACCCAAACGGACAAGGGGCTCATTTGTAGGGTATTTTCCAGGCGCGACTGCAAGTACACTACACTTTTGCCAGGCTTCTGACCTGCGAAAACTCGCAGTTTCATTTGTAGTGTACTCAAGTAAGCCCCCGGGAAATACTCTACAAATGAACTTCGCTCCTTGCGCTTGGTTTCCCTTTGGCGGAGCGGGTCCAACCGCCCACAGCGTCCCATCTGAGCACACGTTTGCCACCCTTCGTACAATGGCGCTATCAGCCGCTCCGAGGAAGGGAGTTCAGATGCTCGTCACCACGAAGGAAATGCTGCTCGACGCCCAGGCCGGCCACTACGCCGTCGGCGCGTTCAACGTCGAGAGCCTCGAGTTCGTCATGGCCGTCGTGAAGGCCGCCGAGGAGCTGCGCTCCCCCGTCATCATGCAGACCACGCCCGGCACCGTGAAGTACGCCAACCTCGACTACTTCGCCGCCATGTGCCGCGTCGCCGCAGAGCAGGCGAGCGTCCCCGTGGCCATCCACCTCGACCACGGCGACGGCTTCGACCGCGCCGTCCAGGCCATGAAGGCCGGCTACACCTCCGTCATGATCGACGGCTCCCACGACACCTTCGAGGACAACATCGCCCTCACCTCCTCCGTGACCAAGGTCGCCAAGCCGCTGAACATCCCCGTCGAGGCCGAGCTCGGCAAGGTGGGCGGCAAGGAGGACGACGGCCCGGCCGTCGAGGGCGAGAGCCCCTACACCGACCCCGAGGAGGCCCGCGAGTTCGTCGAGCGCACCGGCTGCACCTCGCTCGCCATTGGCGTGGGCACCGCGCACGGCGTCTACACCGAGACCCCGCACATCGAACAGAGCGTGGTGAAGGCCATCCGCTCCGTCGTTGACGTGCCGCTCGTGCTCCACGGCACCTCCGGCGTGCCCGACGACCAGGTGGCCGAGGCCATCAAGAACGGCATCTGCAAGGTCAACTACGCCACCGAGCTTCGTCAGGCCTTCATGCGCGGCTTCATGGGCTACATGGCCGAGAACCCCGGCGCCTTTGACCCCAAGAAGCCGAACAAGCCCGGCATGCAGGAGATCACCGACCTCGTCAAGGTCCGCATGACCAACCTCGGCTCCGTCAACAAGGCGTAGGGCCGCAAAGAGACGTCGCAGGCAGAGGCGGCGCGTCCGGAACTGGGCGCGCCGCCTCTTGTCATGCGGGACTCCGACAAGCTACCCGGGCATCTTTGTCGTGACGGGCTACTCCAGGCTGGGCGTCCTGGACTCGCGGCGGATGCGCAGGGCCTCGTAGGCGCTGCCGTACATGGCCGCCTGGTTGCCCAGGCTCGCCACCTCGATGCGCGCCGCGCGTGACGGCTTCAGCGCGTACGCGTCGAAGCGCTCGCGCAGCATGGGCGCGAAGGTGTCAAAGGCGCCGGCCACGCCGCCGCCGATGAGATAGAGCTCCGGGTCAACGATGCAGGAGATCTGGGACATGACGAGGCCCAGGTAGTCGCACATGACCTCGACCGCGTACTTGGCGCACTCGTCGCCGTCCGCGAGCGCCCTGAAGACGGAGAGCGTGTCCGTGGCGTGCTCGACGTCCACGGGCTTCACGCAGCGGCGCTCGCACTCCTCGAGATAGGTGCGCACGATGCCCTGCGCGGAGGCGTACTGCTCGAGGCAGCCGTAGCGCCCGCAGCCGCACTGACGCGTCTCGTCGCGGTTGACGGTCACGTGGCCCGCCTCGCCTGCGGCGCCAAAGGCGCCCGCCACGAGCCTGCCGTTGGCCACGATGCCGGCGCCCACGCCCGTGCCCACCGCGATGACCACGCAGCTGTTGGCGCCCTTTGCGGCGCCGGCCCACATCTCGCCCAGCGCGGCGGCGTTGGCGTCGTTCACGAAGGCGATGGAGGCCTGCGGGAAGGCGGCCTTGAAGGCGGCGACGAAGCCCTTGGGGTCGAGCTCCACGTTGGCGATGATGCCGAGCGTGCCGTCATCGGCCACGGGGCCGGGAACGTCGAGGCCGCAGGCGATGACGTCCTCGGGCCCGGCGTCGTGCTCGGCGAGAAACGCCGTGATGGCACCGGTCACCGCCGCAAAGGCCTGCTCGCTCACGAGCTCGGTGGTGGTGATCTTCCTCTCGTCGAGGAACTTCCCCTCGGGCGTGAAGAGGCCGACCTTGATGCTCGTCCCGCCCACGTCGATGCCAAGAACCATGTCCATGAGAAGTCCTCCCTTCGCTGCGGGCGCCTGCCCCGCGACCATACGTGGCTTCCGATGATACGAGGCCGCGCGCGGCTTGTGGCCATCTTCTGCGCGGGCGGGTCAGCTCGTCGGCGGACGGGTAAACTGGGGGTGTGGGCACGGCGCCCGAGCCGGCCCCGCAGCACCCTCACGACCACCGAGGAGCAACCATGGCAGAAACGAACCCCGCACAGCTCAACGCCGCCCTCGCCAACCCGCGCGCGGACATGGAGGCGCTCGACTCCCTGGAGCGCACGCTCTTCTCGCTTGGCTACGCCATGGGGGAGATCGGCTCCCTCGGGCCCGTGATCGACCCGCCCAAGGCCACCGAGGAGCGCGCCGAGGCGCTCGCGACCCTCCAGCAGGCCAGCGTCGAGGCCCTCTGCGACCCCGCGGTGGGGTCGCTTCTCGACCGGCTGGTGCAGGAGCCCGAGCTCGTGGGCAAGACCCGCATGGCCCAGATAAAGATCCTCAAGCGCGACCGCGCCGCCCTCGTTGACGTCCCCGCGGAGGAGCAGGCCGAGTTCAGCCGCCTCACCATGGAGGCCAACGACGTCTGGCGCCGCGCCAAGCCCGCCAACGACTGGGAGAGCTTCGCCCCCTACCTCGACCGCATCGTGACCGCCCTCAAGTCCATGGCGGCCAAGAAGGACGCCGAGAAGGACCCGTACGACGTCTGGCTCAACGAGTACGAGTGGGGCACCGACCGCGCCTTCTACGAAAGGTTCTTCTCGCAGGTGAAGGACTGCGTGGTCCCGCTTCTGGCGGACTGCATGGCGAGCCGGCACAAGCCCGGGCACTCCTGTGTGGACGGCAACTTTGACGAGGAGCGCCAGTGGAAGCTCGCCCGCGACCTCATGAGCCTCGAGGGCCTGGACGAGGACGCCCTCTGGATCGGCCGCACCGAGCACCCGTTCACGGGAGGCCCGTCGAGGAGCTTTGTGATCATCGCGAGCCACGCCTATCAGGACAACCTCCTCTCCAACGTCTTCTCCATGCTCCATGAGGGCGGCCACGCGCTCTACGAGCAGAACACGGACCCCGCGTATCGCTACACGTCGCTTCGCGGCGGCACCTCGATGGGCATGCACGAGGCGCAGTCCCGCTTCTTCGAGAACCTCGTGGGCCGCTCCGAGGCCTTTGCCGCCCCGCTGCTGCAGTGCCTTGTGAAGCGCTTCCCCGGGCAGCTCCGCAGCGTGACGCCGCACCTGCTCTACCTGGCCGAGAACTGCGCCGAGCCCGGGCTCGTGCGCACCGAGGCCGACGAGCTCACCTACCCGCTCCACATCCTCGTTCGCTACGAGATCGAGCAGCTCCTCTTCTCCGGCGAGGCGCGGGCGGCGGACGTCCCGCGCCTCTGCGCCCAGAAGTACCGCGAGTACCTCGGCGTGAGCGTGCCGGACAACACGCGCGGCGCGCTCC
>CALUJT010000061.1 GCA_944321005.1 uncultured Atopobiaceae bacterium
GGAGGGCCCGGACACTTAGCGGAGGCCGCCCATCTCCAGAGTGGTTTAAAAGCGTTCTCCGGACAAAACGAGGTCCCGTCCGGGCCCGGGCCGTCCGGAAAAACATGGTGATCACCGGACGGGCAAGCCTCGCTGGCCGCCAAGCCTCGCGCGCCGCCAAGCCTCGCGGAGCCCGCGAGGCGCGCCTACACCACGAACAGCAGCGCGGAGAGCGTGATGCACACGCTGCCGGCCAGCGTGAAGAGATGGAACACGAAGTGCAGGTAGGGAACCTTCTTTATTGCGTAGAAGACCGCGCCCACCGTGTAGCTGAGGCCGCCCGCGAGAAGCAGCCAGAACGCGGGCGGCGCCAGGAGCTCCCAGAGGTCGCCTATGTGGAAGACCACGAGCCAGCCCATGAGGACGTAGACCGCGGCGGTGAGCCAGGCGGGCTGTCGCTCGCGCAGCAGGCACTCGGCGACGATGCCCACCGCAGCCACGGCCCACACGGCGCAGCACAGCAGAAGTCCGCCGCGGTCTGCCAGCGTGACCAGCGAGAAGGGCGCGTAGCTCCCGGCTATGAGCAGGTAGATGCCGCAGTGGTCGAGCACGCGGAAGACCGCCTTGGCCCTCTCGGGCGCAAGCGCGTGGTAGAGCGTGGAAAAGAGGTACTCGATGATGAGGGAGATGCCCATGAGCAGCGCGGCCGCCAGCCGCACCCCGCCCCCGTGGCTCACGGAGACCACGATGAGCAGCACGAGCGCGGCAATGGAGAGCAGGACGCCCACGCCGTGGCTCACGGAGTTGGCTATCTCCTCGCCGAGCGAGTAGAGCCTCTTGCGGATGGGCGCCTTGGGCTTCTGCGGGCTCTTGGGCCCCCGCTGCCCCTGGGCCTCGGCTTCGGGCTTTTGAGCTGCGACGGCGTCGACGTCTGCCATGCTGGCCCCCTCGGTCAGGTCTTGTCTGGGGGTATAATGTGCCCCGCTGTCCATGGAGGACAGCATACCCTTACCCTGTGCCAAGGAGGTCTCCTTGAAGAAATCGACGTTCATCGGAAACTTTGTCGCATGGGTCGTAGTCGCTGCGGCGAGCATCGCGTTTCTCGCCTGGTACCACCTGACCGACCCCGACACCGTCCTCGCCGCCACCGACTCGCCGCTCGTGCAGACGGGCATGGTGCTCGCCGCGCCGCTCCTGCTCTTCGCCATGGGCGTGGTCATCGGCCTTCTGCTCCTCTGGTTCAAGCACATCCTCATGGGCCGGGGCGCCCGGCTCGCGTGCCGCGTGGTGGCCATCCTCTCGCTCGTCTTCATCCTGCTCGCCGCCGTTCCCGTGGTCGTGCCCGCCGCGGCCGAGTCCTTCCTCGGCCCGGCTGTCATAGTGGTCTACGTGACCATGGCCGCGCCCATCCTCATCATGATGCTCGGCTTTGTCTACGCGCTCGGCTGCGCCGGGGTGGACGCGTCCAAGAGGGGCCCCTTCGCAAAGTACCTGCCGGATGACGAGAAGGACGGGCGCGCCGCCTAGCGCCCGCCAAGAGGGGAGACCCGCATGTTCCAGATGCCGTTCTCGAGAAGGGGCGTCACCTACCCGATGGCGAGCTCGGTCTACTACCGCAACCTCGTCGTCCTCTCCGTGCTGCTGGTGGGGAGCGTCGTCCTCTACGCCGTGGGGCAGGGCTCCTCGGACGCCTCGGTGCAGCTGCAGGCGGCGGGCTCGTACGCGATGCCCGTCTCCATCTACCTCTTCGCCGCGCTCATAGGGATGATTGTCGTGCGGCGCTCCAGCATGACGGTGCCCGCCGCCGTTCAGTCCGGCTGCCGTGCGGCGAGCCTGCTCGCGGTCATGACCCTCATCGCCGCGCTGGTACCCTACCTCGCTCCCGAGCCCCCTCAGGGAATGACGCTTCCGGCGGTGCTCTTCTGGAGCGTGCTCGGCCTTCCGATCGTGGACGTCGCGCTCGGGCTCGCCTATGCGGTGGCGTGGGCGCCCGTCACGGGAAGCCCCGAGGACCTCGCCGCGCGCGAGGCGGAGGAGAGGCGGCGCGACCGCGAGGCAAAGGAGGAGATGGCGGCCATGAAGGCCAGCTCCGAGGCCCGCGCCCGGCGCCGCGAGGAGCGAGCCCGCCGCGCGGAGGAGAAGCGCGCGGCCAAGGGCGAGAAGGGCACCGGCGAGAAGGGCACCGGCGAGAAGGGCACCGGCGAGAAGGACCCCGGCCAGCGGGCCTCCGGCAAGAAGGCCTCCGGAAAGCGGGGCAAGGGGAAGAGGTCCCGCAAGTAGCCTCAAACGCCCGTTCAGCTCGTGGTCGGCGCCGTTCCCGGCTCGCGGATATACTTGGAAAGTTGCTCTCACCCCGCGTGTGAAAGGCTCCGCATGGAATTCGTGGTCGTCTACCTGCTCGTCAACATCCTCGTGGGCGCCGCCGCCTGCTTCTTTGGCAAGCGCCTCTTCTTCCTCATGCTCGGCGCCCTCGTGTTTCTCGGCGTCTTCAACATCGCCCTCTCCTCGTCCGATGCCTCGACCGTGTCCCTCGTGATCGCGGCGGTCCTCGGCGTGGTGGCGGCGCTGCTCTCCAAGTTCGCCTACAAGGCGGCCGTCTTCCTCGCGGGCTTCGTCACCGGCGCCGCGCTCGGCTTCATCGTGACGATGCTCCTCCCGGAGGGTGCCGCGGACTTCCTTGCCGTGATCATGGTGGTCGCGGGCGTGCTCGTGGGCCTCGCCGGCGTGCGCTGGTCCGACACCATCGTTCGCTGGGGCACGGCGTGGACCGGCGCCTCCTTCGCGGTTCCCAACGTCCTCGCCGCCGCGCTGGCGTTCGGCTCGCTCACGGAGCGCGCGGTGCCCGGCGACGCCATGGCCACCTTCGACGCGCTCTCCGGCTACGTGGGGGGCGAGTTCGCCGCCGCGTACGGCACCCCCATCCTCGTGGGCACGCTCGCGCTCGCCGTGGTGGGCGCCATCGTTCAGACCAGGACGCACGACTAACCAGCTTGACAGTTTGCCCGGACTTGACAGTTTGCCCGGGTCAAACTGTCAACACCGAAGGCTTGACAGTTTGACCCGGGCAAACTGTCAAGTCGCGCGCGCTATACCACGTTGACTTCCCTCAGCTCGCCACGGGTGCCCTCGTAGCGCGAGATGGAGTACTCGAACGGCGTGCCGTCGTCGAGAAAGCCCACCTGCGCGATCTCGAGCATGGGGACGCCGGGCTTGGTGTCCAGCCGCTCGGCCTCCTCCTCGGTCGCGGGCACGGCGCGCAGGATGCGGTGGAAGCTCGAGATCTTGAGGCCCAGGGTGTTCTGGATGTAGTCGTAGACCGAGGCGTAGAGCTGCGAGCGCTTGAGGCCGGGGATGAGGTCGAGAGGCATGTAGGTGTACTCGATGGCCATGGGCTGATCGTCGAGGCAGCGCGCGCGGCAGTGGTGGTACGCGAAGTCCTCCGGGTGGATGTTGAGGTGGCGGGCGATGTTCGCCGGCGGGTTCACGATGGAGAAGTCGTACACGACGGAGGAGATCTTCTTGCCCTCGCCCTCGTGCTCCTTGGTGAAGCCGGCTGCGCGGTCGGACTGGGAGAACGTGAAGGAGTCGCCGTCCGCGTCCGCCGCGGGGTCGTCGATGCGCTCGATGCCCGTCTGCTCGAAGAGCTCGGTGGTGTTCTTCACGTAGGTCCCCGAGCCCCTGCGGCTGGAGATGAGCCCCTTCTCAACAAGAAGGTCGACGGCACGCTTGATGGTGATCTTGCTCACGCCGTACGCCTCGCAGAGCTCCACCACGGTGGGGAGCTTGGAGTTGGGCTTGAGGGCACCGGCCTCGATGCTGCGCTGGATGTCGGCTGCGATTGACTGGTACTTGAGCATGGCAACCTCCCCAGGGGCTACGGAAGGTCTCGAGAGCCTCCCGTGAACGGTAGAAAATGGTCCGCAAGCGGTTCTTCTCGCACTCATTTTTTAGCGAAGACGCCCGTCTCGCAGGCTTGCGTGCGCGCCAGGGTTCAAATAAACCGCTGGTAGAAGCCGTTTGGCGTCCTACGACTCTTATTATTACCCAACCGTCGCGCTTTGATACTCAAAAAGTTCGCTACTCCAAAAAGAATTAGAGCGCTATAATCTAGCCAACAAAGCGTGATGGACCAAAAATCATCACGCCAGAATTTCAGGCACCTCGAGGCCGACGGCCCCGGGGAACGAGGGACAGCGAGAAGGACGGAGGAACGCGATGGCAGATCTGACCCTGCCGAAGGACTTCTTCTTCGGCGCGGCGATGTCCGGCCCGCAGACCGAGGGCGGCTGGAACGTGGGCGGCAAGCTGGAGAACCTGTGGGACACGTGGTCCATGGAGGACATCAGCTCCTTCTACAACCAGGTGGGATCCTACGTGGGCAACGACTTCATGCACCACTACAAGGAGGACCTCGCCCTTCTCAAGAGCATGGGGATGGACAACTACCGCACCTCGATCCAGTGGAGCCGCCTGCTCGACCAGGACGGCAACATCAACCCCGAGGGCGCGGCGTGGTACCACGAGCTGTTCGCCGCCTCCAAGGAGGCCGGGCTCGAGGTCTTTGTGAACCTCTACCACTTTGACCTGCCCACCTACCTCTACCGCCGCGGCGGCTGGCTCAACCGCGAGGTCTGCGAGGCCTACGCCAACTACGCCTACAAGGCGTTCTGCGAGTTCGGCCAGGAGGTCCGCTGCTGGTTCACGTTCAACGAGCCCATCGTCGAGCCCGAGAACCGCTACTGGCACCCCATCTGGTACCCGCAGCACCACAGCTTCCAGGAGGCCTGCACCGCCCAGTACAACATCTCGGTTGCCCACGCGCTGGCAGTTGCCCGCTACCACCAGGCCGTCTCCGAGGGCCGCATGCTCCCGGACGCGCGCATCGGCATGATCTGCAACTTCAGCCCCTCCTACACCAAGGACGACCCCACGCCGGCCGACCTCGAGGCCCTGCGGATGAACGACGGCCTCACCAACCGCTGGTGGCTCGACCTCGTGACCAAGGGGGCGCTGCCCGAGGACGTCATCAAGACCCTGACCGAGGACCTCGGCATCGTGCTGCCCGTGCGCCCCTATGACGACCAGGTCCTCGCCGACGGCGTGGTGGACTGGATCGGCTGCAACTACTACCAGCCGAGCCGCGTCCAGGCCCCGAGCAAGAGCCACGACGAGTGGGGCAACCCGCTCTTCGCCGAGCCCTACATCTGGCCCGAGCGCGTGATGAACGAGTCCCGCGGCTGGGAGATCTACCCCAAGGGCATCTACGACTTTGGCATGAAGTGCAAGAACGAGTACCCCGAGCTCGAGTGGTACGTCTCCGAGAACGGCATCGGCATCGAGCGCGAGTACCTCAACAAGGACCCAAAGACCCAGCAGGTCATCGACGACTATCGCGTGGACTTCGTCCGCCAGCACTTCGAGTGGATCTCCCGCGCCATCGCCGACGGCGCCAACTGCGTGGGCTACCACTACTGGGGCATGATCGACAACTGGTCCTGGGCCAACGCCTTCAAGAATCGCTACGGCTTCGTCGAGGTCGACCTCATGGAGAACTACGAGCGCAGGCCCAAGAAGTCCGCAGCCTGGCTCACCGAGGTCGCGACGTCCCACGTCATCAGCTAGTCCTCCTTCCCGCTCGGGCGAGGGGGACGGGGAACCACGCCCCTCTCGCCCGAGCGGTCCCTTCTGCCGCCCTCGCGGCATCCACCTTGTGCAAGGGACGTCTCCTTCAGGGAGAGGGGACGTCTGAAGCAGGCAATGTTCCAAACGTAAGGAGTGAAAAACATGGCCAACGGTCAGAGCTTCCTTGACAAGTTCTCGGAGGTTTCCGCTCGGATCGGCAACCAGGTGCACCTGCGGTCGCTTCGCGACGGCTTTGCCACCATCATGCCGGTCTTCATCCTCGCCGGTATCGCCGCCCTGCTCAACAACGTCGTCTTCACGTTCCTGTGGAGCACGAACCCCGACAGCATGGGCATCTTCCCCAACGCCGACATCCTGGCGACCGCCCAGTACTGGGGCGCCGCGCTCTCCCAGGGCGCGCTCTCGGTCTCCGCGATCCTGCTGTGCGGCATGGTCGCCTACAGCCTTGCGACCAACAAGCGCTTCGACAACCCCATCTCCTGCGTGGTCGTCTCCCTCTCCGTGTTCTTCATCATGATGCCGCAGACCGTGACGGCCACCCTCGCCGCCACCTCTCCGCTCGTGACCGAGGAGGTCACCACCGCGGCGGTCACCGGTTCTTTCATCACCAGCTACACGGGCACCAACGGCATGTTCACGGCCATCATCATCGGCCTGTTCGCGCCGACCCTGTTCATCAAGGTGTCCGGCGTCGAGGCGCTGCGCATCAAGATGCCCGAGGGCGTGCCCCCCGCGGTCGAGAAGTCCTTCAACGTCCTGGTCCCGATGCTGCTCACCCTGGGCGCCTTCGGCCTCGTCGCGATGATTCTCTTCGCCGGCTTCCAGACCGACGTCACCGCCCTCATCAACACCTGGATTCAGACGCCGCTGCGCGCCCTCACCACCAACCCCGTGGGCCTCGTGTTCATCTACTCGCTCGGCGTGTTCCTGTTCACCCTCGGCATTCACCAGTCCACGATCAACGGCGTGCTCGTCGAGCCCGTCCTCACGATCGTCCTCACCGAGGCCATGGAGCTCTACTCCACCGGTGGCATGGACGCCGTCCTCGCCCGTCCGGACGTCTGGCTGAACATGAACGTCATCAACGTCTACGCGCTCATGGGCGGCTCGGGCTGCACCCTGGCCCTGCTCATCGCCACCTTCATCTGGGGCAAGTGGCAGCCCTCCAAGGAGATCGCCAAGCTCGGCATCGCCCCGGCCATCTTCAACATCAACGAGCCGGTCATCTACGGCTACCCGATCGTCTTCAACATCCCGCTGATGGTTCCGTTCGTGCTCAACACCGCCCTCGGCATCGTGCTCTCCTACGGCGCGACCGTGATCGGCCTCGTGAACCCGACCTGCATCCAGGTGCCCTGGACCACCCCGATCATCGCCTCCGGCTTCCTGTCCACCGGCGGCGACTGGCGTGCGGCCGTCCTTCAGGTCGTCCTGCTTGCGATCTTCGTGATCGTCTACCTGCCCTTCATGAAGGCCTCTGAGGTCGCCCAGCGCAAGCAGTTCGAGATGGCCTCCGAGTAGCCTTTGGCCCTCACACCATCCCGGGGCCGCAGGCGGTATCACATCTCCCTGCGCCTGCGGCCCCATCCCCGGGGTGCAACCCGGGTAGGTTTTACCGTACCACCGCATCGCACGTAACGCCCGCGAGGGCTTGAGGGGCTGCGGCCCCGCAGAGAAGGGAGCGTCACCATGAAGATCATGCTTTGCTGCAACGCTGGTATGTCGACGAGCCTGCTCGTGCAGAAGATGCAGAAGGAGGCGGCGTCCCGCGGCCAGGACGTGACCATCGAGGCCCGTCCCATGAACGAGGCCATGGATCACCTCAACGAGGCTGACATCCTCCTGCTCGGCCCCCAGATCGGCTACGCCAAGGGCGACTTCGAGAAGGCCGTCGATGGCCGCATTCCCGTCGCCGTCATCCCGATGGTCGACTACGGCCGCATGAACGCCGCCAAGATCCTTGACGACGTCGCCGCGCTTCTCGGCTAGTTCCTGACCACGATCGCGACCAAGACCAAGGGAGGGAACATGGACGAAGAGATGGAGATGATCTGCTTCCAGATCATCAGCTGCGTGGGCACCGCCAAGTCCTGCTACATCAACTCGATCGCCAAGGCCCAGGAGGGCGACTTCGAGGGCGCGGCCGAGCTCGTCAAGCAGGGCGACGAGGCCTACGCCGGTGGCCACGACGTTCACATGCAGCTGCTCACGGCCGAGGCCAACGGCGAGCGCAAGAGCACCCCGCTTCTGCTCCTGCACGCCGAGGACCAGATGGCCGGCGCCGAGACCTGCAAGCTCATGGCGCAGAACTTCGCGAACGTCTATCGCGAGCTCATCGAGCTGCGCGCCAAGGTGGCCGAGTAGCCCACTGGAGGGACCCGCGCGTCGGGTCACCCATCGCACAACCGCATGCACATCGTACTTTGAAGGGCGCTGCCGGAGACGGTAGCGCCCTTTTGAGAACTCAACGAGGTTTTCCGACAGAAGGGAGCCAGGACATGGCCGAGAAGAACGCGGGCGCCGTCGAGCGCCGTCCCATCAAGATCGCCACCATCGGCGGTGGCTCGAGCTACACCCCGGAGCTCGTCGAGGGCTTCATCAAGCGCTACGACTCCTGCCCGGTGCGCGAGCTCTGGCTCGTGGACGTCCCGGAGGGGGAGGAGAAGCTCAGGATCGTGGGCGGCCTCGCACAGCGCATGGTCGAGGCCGCGGGCCTCCCCATGGAGGTGCACCTCACGCTCGACCGCCGCGAGGCGCTCGCCGGCGCCGACTTCGTGACCACGCAGTTCCGCGTGGGGCAGCTCGACGCGCGCATCAAGGACGAGCGCATCGCCCTCAAGCACGGCCTCATCGGGCAGGAGACCAACGGCGCCGCCGGCATGTTCAAGGCGCTGCGCACCATACCCGTGATCTTCGACATCATCCGCGACATGGAGGAGCTCTGCCCCGACGCCTGGCTCGTCAACTTCACCAACCCGGTGGGCATCGTGACCGAGGCGGTCCTTCGCTACACCAGCTGGAAGAGGATCATCGGCCTCTGCAACTGCCCGATCTCCATGCGCTTTGGCATCGCCAAGTGGATGGACGTCGACCCCGAGAGCGTGCGCATGGAGCTCTCCGGCCTCAACCACCACTTCTTCGTGACCGACGTCTTCATCGACGGGAGGAGCCGCTTCGACGAGGTGCTCGAGCGCTACTGCACGCTGCCGGTGGACGAGCTGGGCACCATGAAGAACATCATGGCCATCCCCTGGTCCAATCGCCTGGTGCGCGGTCTTCGCGCCATCCCCGTGTCCTACCTCAACTACTACTTCTCCACGCGCGAGGAGCTCGAGCAGCTGGAGCGTGACTACGAGGCCCACGGCGTGCGCGCGGAGGTGGTCAAGCAGGTCGAGGCCGAGCTCTTCGAGCTCTACAAGGACGCCGAGCTGCACGTGAAGCCCAAGCAGCTCGAGGAGCGCGGGGGGGCCCACTACTCCGACGCGGCCTGCTCCGTGATCGACTCCATCGTGAACGACCGCGGCGACGTCCAGTACGTGGACGTGCAGAACCGCGGCACCGTCACGAGCCTGCCCTACGAGAGCGCCGTGGAGTGCGCCTGCGTCATCACCGGCGACGGCCCCAAGCCCATCGTGGTGGGGGAGCTCTCGCCCGCGATCAACGGCACCATACAGATGATCAAGAGCTTCGAGCGCATGGTGGCCGAGGCCGCCGTTACCGGCAACAAGGACGTTGCCGTGGCGGCGCTCGTGGCCAACAAGCTCTGCGACTCCGACGCCGTGGCCAACGAGGTCTTCGACGAGCTGTGCGAGGCCCACAGGGACTACCTCCCCGAGTTCTTCGGCTAGGGTTCGCGGGGGCCGGGGCGCCCGTCACGGGCGCCCCGGCACCATCGCCTAGGGTGCGATCAGCCTCCTCACGCGAAGGGCGGCTCCCACCACGGCCACGCCCGCCCCGAAGACGGCGAGAAGGACGCCCGGGTCGCCCTCGCCGGTGCTGGGCAGCTTGCTCCCGTCGGGGGCGCTCGCGGTCGTCGAGCCGCCGCGAGTGACGACGGGCGCCTCGGGCTCGTCGTCGCCCGCGGGCGCCGTGGGCTCCTCCGCCCCCGCCTCGACCCTCACCTCGGCGCTGGCCTCGAGGGGCTCATCGAGCTCCGCGGCCTCGAGCGTCGCGGTGTTGACGAGCGTCTCGCCCGCGAGGGACTCGTCCTCGACCTCTACGTCATAGGAGAGGGTCACGACGTCGCCGGCCTCGAGGCCCCCGAGGTCGATCGAGAGGCCCGTGCCGTCCGCGACGGCGGCGACGTCCTCCGCGTCCTCGTCGTTTATCCGCACGTCCACGCTCGTC
>CALUJT010000062.1 GCA_944321005.1 uncultured Atopobiaceae bacterium
CTCCAGGTCCGTCCGCCCGGCAACCGCCAGGGCGGCGGCCAGGACCAGGAGCGCCGCCCCCCGCACAGCCGTCAGCACCATCGCGCCCCCTCCCCCTCGTTGGGACGGCGCCCCGCGCCGTCGCGCGCGAGGCCGCCGCCCCCGCCCGTCCGATCCCATCGTAGGGCCGCCGCGGGCGGCCCGCCCGGGCCCCGGAGGCGCAGAAACCGCGAAACAAGCCGCTTGAGCTGCTGGTTCTTGAGACGCGGAGCCCTCCGTCGGATTCGTGTCAGGTTCGCGGGCGGCACGTATGGGCCGGCGAAGGGCGTATACTGGCCCGTGATGCCCCACGAGCCCTACGGAGGAGCGCATGAGCGAGAGGCCCGCACCGCGACGCAACCCGCGCATCGAGGCGCTTCGGCTCGTTGCCATCGCGGGCATAGCCGTCTTCCACACGCTGCTCCCCTGGTTCGACATGGCGCTGCTCGGATGGTGGGAGCCCTCCGCCCCCGTCGCCCTCGCCCTTGGCGTCACGAGCCTGCTCGGCGCCTTTGGCAACCACGTCTTCTTCCTCGTCTCCGGGTTCTTCCTGCTGCCGCGCGCCGTCGAGGCCTCGGGGAGCCCGGGCTACTGGGCCGCGCAGGCGCGCTCCACCGGCCGCCGGGCGCTCGCCATCATCGCGTCCGTCGCGCTCTACGCCGCGCTGGCGCTCGTCGTGAGCGCCTGGGTGGCCCCCGTCCCCGGGGTCTCGCTCGCCGAGACAGACTGGCTCGTGGGCGGGCTCGAGTTCATATGGGTCTACCTGGCGGTCGTGGCGCGCTGCCCCGTCATCGGCTGGGTGTGGCGCCGCACGCCCCGCGCGGGGGCCCTCGTCCTCGCCCTCGTGGCCTGCGTCTTTGCCGTCAACGCCTACATCGCCTTCGTCTCCCCCGGTGAGGAGGTTCGCGACCTCCTGGAGTGGCGCAAGCTCATGAGCGCCGTCACCTACCTCGCGTCCTTCCTCACGGGCGGCCTGCTCGCAGAGGCTCGGCTCGACCGCGCGCCCCGGGCGCTCGCGTGCGCCGTGGCGGCCACGCTCGTTGCCGAGGGGCTCGCCGCGCTCGCGGGAGACCTCGCGACCATGGACGCGCTCTCCTTCAAGTCCACCTCGCTCCTCTCCTTCGTGCTCGCCGTCTGCGCCGTAGCCCTCGCCGCGCGACCGCGACCGAGTGCGGACCCGGGCCCCGCGGCGCGGCTCGCGTGCGCCGTCGCACCCTCGATCCTGGGGTTCTACATCACCCAGTCGATCTTCTCGCCCCTCTGGCAGCCCGTTGCCACGCAGGCGTGCCAGTGGGCCCTGGACCGCTCGGAGTGGCTCCTGCTGGCGGTGGGCGCGCTCCTTAGCCTGGTTCTTCTCGCCGGCGTGCTCCTGATTGACAGAATCGTGAGGATTCCCCTGCTCAAGGCCGCCCGCCTCGCCTGAGTGCGGGTATACTCCCACTCGTTTGAATCGGGCTCGGGAGGAGACTCATGACAGACTGGCTGGTGCGCACCTTCGTCCCGGACGCGGAGAACGTGGACAGCCCGACCGTGCGCACGCGCTACGGCCTCGTCGCGAGCGTCACCTGCATCGCCTGCAACGTAGCGCTCTGCCTGGGCAAGGGCGCCGTGGGGCTTCTCGCCGGGTCGGTCTCCATCGTGGCCGACGCCGTGAACAACCTCTCCGACGCCTCGAGCAACGTGGTGAGCCTCCTGGGCTTCAAGCTGGCGAGCCGCCCCGCGGACGACGACCACCCCTACGGCCACGGGCGCTACGAGTACCTCGCCGGGCTTGTGGTGGCGGTCCTGGTGTGCGCCATCGGCCTCAACCTGGTCACCAGCTCAGCCGACAAGATCGCTCACCCCGAGGCCGTGGACTTCGGCCCCGCCGTGGTGGTGGTGCTCGTGGCCTCCATGGCGGTCAAGCTCTGGATGGCGTCCTTCAACCGGCGCCTGGGACGCGCCATCTCCTCCGAGACGCTCGAGGCCACGGCCGTGGACTCCAGAAACGACGTCATCGCCACCGCGGCCGTCCTCGCCTCCGCCGTCATATCCCAGGTCACGAACGTGAACCTCGACGGCTGGGCGGGCCTTGCCGTGGGCGGCTTCATCCTCTGGAGCGGCGTGGAGCTCGTGCGCGATGCCGTGAGCCCGCTGCTGGGCAAGGTGCCCGACCCCGAGTACGTGGAGCACATCCGCAGGAAGATCCTGAGCTACCCGGGCGTGCTGGGCACGCACGACCTCATGGTCCACGACTACGGCCCCGGCCGGCAGTTCGCGAGCGCGCACGTGGAGATGGCCGGCGAGGGCGACCCCTTCGAGCAGCACGACCTTCTCGACAACATCGAGCAGGACTTCAAGGACGGGGAGGGGCTCGTGATGACGCTGCACTACGACCCCATCGTCACCAACGACCCTAAGGTCCAGGACATGCGCCACTGGATAGACCTCGCCGTCAAGGGCATCGACGAGCGCCTCTCCATCCACGACCTGCGCTGCGTCCCCGGGCCCACGCACACCAACGTCATCTTTGACTGCGTGCGCCCCGCGGGCCTTGGCATGGACGCCTCGGAGCTGCGCCGCCGCGTCTCGGAGCTCGTGACCGAGCGCTACCCGCAGGCCGTCTGCAAGATCACCATCGACGACTCCTACGTCTCCCCGCGCCAGTGACCGCGCCGGGCTTGACAGTTTGCTCGGGTCCAGCTTGACAGTTTGCTCAGGTCCAGCTGTCAAGTCCAGGCACTTGACAGCTGGACCTGAGCAAACTGTCAAGCTGGACCCGAGCAAACTGTCAAGCCTGAGCAAGCTGTCAAGCCCCGCCCCCAGAGAAAGGAAGCCCCCGTGTCCTCGAGCAGCTACCTTGCCAAGCAGATGATCGTCATGCGCCGAGACCTCAAGATGCGCAAGGGAAAGATCGCCGCGCAGGCCGGACACGCCTGCGTCGAGGCCGTCCTCATGGCCATCGCGCGCGAGGGCCGCGGGGCGGACGTGCAGGCGGGCGACGGCTGGGCCTGGCTCTACCACGACGAGGACGACCGCACCCCCCTCACGGACTGGTTCGACGCCGGCGTGGCCAAGGTGTGCGTCTACGTGGACTCCGAGGAGGAGCTCCTCGACCTCGCCGAGCGCGGGCGGGAGCTCGGCCTTGCCGTCGCCCTCGTGCGCGACGCCGGCCACACGGAGTTCCACGGAGAGCCCACCTACACCTGCCTTGCCTTCGAGCCCCTGCCCGCGGAGGAGATAGACCCCCTGACCGGCGACCTGCCGCTTTACTAGGGGCGGCCCACACGGTCCTCGGGGCGTCGCATTGTTACGGCGCTGTAATTCCTACTTGCAGGGTGGGTTTATAGGTGACACCCTTGCCATACGCGAAGGCCGGAGAGGGAGGCACCATGCGCGTCGCACGAACCGTCGAGGACCTCATAGGGTCGACCCCGCTCGTGGAGCTCACCACGCTCGCGGGCACGGGGGGCGGCGCGCGCGTGCTGGGCAAGCTCGAGGCCGCGAACCCCGGGGGATCTGCCAAGGACCGCGTGGCGCGCGCCATGGTGGACGCCGCCGAGCGCGAGGGCAGGCTCTCCCCCGGAGGCACCATCATCGAGCCCACCAGCGGCAACACCGGCGTGGGCCTCGCCATAGTGGCCGCCGCGCGGGGGTATCGCCTCGTCCTCACCATGCCCGACACCATGAGCGTGGAGCGCCGCGCGCTCGCCGCGGCCTACGGCGCGGAGGTCGTCCTCACGCCCGGCGCCGAGGGCATGGCCGGAGCGGTCGCCCGCGCCGAGGAGCTCTCCGCGACCACCCCCAACTCGATCGTCGCCGGGCAGTTTGACAACCCCGCGAACCCCCGGGCGCACTACGAGACCACCGGCCCCGAGATCTGGGCGGACACGGGGGGCTCCGTCGACGTGCTGGTGGCCGGCGTGGGGACGGGCGGCACGCTCTGCGGGTCCGCGCGCTTTCTCAAGGAGAAGAACCCGCAGCTCCTGGCCGTGGCCGTCGAGCCCGCGGAGTCCCAGGTCCTCGCGGGCGGAGCCGCCGGCCCGCACGGGATCCAGGGCATAGGCGCCAACTTCGTGCCCGGGAACTTCGACCGCTCGCTCGTGGACGAGATCGTGCCCGTGAGCTCGGAGGACGCGCTCGCCACGGCACGGCGCCTGGCGCGCGGGCTGGGCCTTCTCGTGGGCATCTCCTCCGGCGCCGCCGCGCACGCGGCGCTCGCGCTCGCCGCACGGCCCGAGCTCGCCGGAAAGACCGTGGTCACCGTGCTCCCGGACACGGGGGAGCGCTACCTCTCGGTGGGTCTCTGATGGAGGCCGTGGCCACGTCCTCCGCGCGTCCCGCGCGAGGCGAGAAGAACGAGCCGCTCGGCCTGCGCGACCTCATACGCGAGGACGCCCAGGCGGCCTTCGAGCGCGACCCCTCGGCTGAGAGCGTGGGCGACATCACGCGCTTCTCCGTGGGCTTTCGCATAGTGCGCGCGTACCGCCGGCAGCACTGGCTCTACGAGCACGGGCACCGCACGCTGGCGCTCTGGCTCGCCATGCGCACGCGCGTGAGGTACGGCGCGGACATCCACCCCGCGGCACAGATCGGCCGCCGCTTCACCATAGACCACGGCATCGGCGTGGTCATAGGCGGCACGGCCATCATCGGCGACGACTGCCTCATCTACCAGGGGGCGACGCTCGGCATGACCGGCAAGCACGGAGGCAAGCGCCACCCCACGCTCGGGAGCGGCGTCATGGTGGGCGCGGGGTCCATCCTGCTGGGCGCCATCACCGTGGGCGACGGCGTGCGCGTGGGCGCGGGGTCCGTGGTGGTGGACGACGTGCCCGCCAACACCACCGTCGTGGGCAACCCCGCGCGCGTGGTCCGCACGCGCGAGTGCCCGCTCTTCGAGGACTTCGTCTGCGTCACGGACGACTTTGGCAAGAGCTGGGTCCTCGAGAAGTAGCCCCCCTTTACGGGCCTACAGCACCTGCTCGAGGCAGGTCTTCTGCACGGACATCCCCATCGCGTCGTAGAACGCGCGGGCCCCCGGGTTGCACTCCCAGACGTTGAGGGTCACGTTGTGGCAGCCCAGCTCACGCGCGTACGCGATGACGTGACGATAGAGCGCGCTCGCCACCCCCTGGTGGCGATGCCCGTCGTCGACGCATATGTCGTCGACGTAGAGGCTCAGAATCGGCTGCATGTTGTTGCTGCGGCGAAAGTCGTTGAGCTCGCAGAAGGCATGTCCCAGGACCTCGTCGCCCTCCACGGCAACGAAGACCGGGAGCGCGTCGTCCGCAAAGATGCCGAGGAGCTCCTCGTCGGTGTACTTGCGGGTCCCCGCGCGGAAGAGGTCCGGCCTGCCCTCCGCGTGCACCGCGAGCACCTGACCCAGCAGGCGATGGACGCCCTCCAGGTCCTTCTCGCCAGCGCGCCTAATCTCCATCGCTTCCCCCTTCATCCGCGGGCTCGTGAACGTAGGCGACGAACTCGTCCGCCTCCGCGTCGGAGGCGAGGCGTGCCGTGAACTGATAGTTTCCCAGCTCGTCCGAGAGCGCGTCGGGAACGCGCCCGACGGAGACCAGTGCCCGGCCCCAGCGCTCGCGCACCTCCGCCTCGTCGTGGGCGTACGCTCGACCGTCTCGCCTGCCCGCGTAGACGCAGTGCGCGGGGGCGTCCTTGGGAGCCGCGTGACGGAGCTCGTCGAAGCAGACCATGTCCGCCCACGCCTGGTAGACGTCGACGCCGTGCGCCCAGCACATCATCTCGGGCGTGAGGCCCCCGGGCGGGCGCACGTTCACCTCGAGCCCCACGTAGTCACCTGCCGCGCCCAGACCGGGGCGATCGTGCGCGAGACGGAAGAACTCCAGGTGGACGAAGCGCCTGGCAAGGCCGAAGGCGCGCGTCACGGCCCGCCCCAGACGGGCGAGCCTGGGGTCTACCTCCGGGCGGGAGCGGTAGCTCATGTCAAGACCGAGCCGCGCCACCTCGGCCATGGAGGGCGGGAACTCCTCCTGGTTCTCGAAGAGCGGCTCGCCCCGACTGTCCAGGATGGCGTCGTAGGAGCAGATGTCCCCCTCCACGTACTGCTCGACCACGTAGGGAACGTCGCCGTGGCTCGCGAGCAGCTCCCTGAGGTCGTCGTCGCAGGCGAGAAGCCGCGCTCCGCCGGAGCCCACGCCAAACTCGGGCTTGGCGAAGACCGGAAAGTGCCCCATCTCGCCGATGAGCCAGCGCGTCTCGTCAAAGCTGGTGAGACGGGCCTGTCGCGCGGTCGGGACCCCCGCGGCCGCATAGAGGGGCTTCTGCTCCGCCTTGCTCTGCCATCGTGCGAGAAGAGCGGGGCGCGGCCCCGTGAGGACGTTGAAGTCCTCGCGAAGCCGCGCGTCCTGCGCGAGCCAGTGCTCGTTGTTCGACTCTATCCAGTCAATCTTGCCGTACTTGAACGAGAAGAACGCGACCGCCCTGAAGGCCTGGTCGTAGTCCTCGAGGCTGGAGACCCAGTAGTACTCGTCGAGCGCGTCCGTGACCTCCTGAGCGAGCTGGTCGTACGGGGTGTCGCCGATGCCGAGCACGCGCGCGCCGTTTCGCCGCAGCGCGGCGCAGAAGCGCCAGTAGACCGACGGGAACTGAGGGGAGACGAAGACGAAGTTCATTACTTCTCGCTCGTGCCCCGCTTCCTCGTGGTGGTCTTGGCAGCCGTGGTCTTGGCGGCCGGCTTCTTCGCGGCGGCGGGCTCAGCGGCAGCCTCGGTCTTGGAGGCCGTGGCCTTGGTCGCGGTCTTGCGGGCCGCGGTCTTCTTGGCGGCGGGCTTGGCGGCGGGGGCATCCTCGACCTTGGCCGGAACGGCGGCCTTGGTAGCCTTGGCGGGAGTCGCCGGCTTCTCGGCCTTGGCGATGGTCGTTGCCTTCTTGGCCGTGGCCTTGGCCGCGGTCTTGGCGGCGGGCTTCTCGACCTCGGCGGCCTTGGTCGCGGCGGTCTTGGTCGCGGCGGTCTTGGCGGCCGTGGCCTTGGTCGCGGCGGTCTTCCTGGCGGCGGGCTTCTTGGCGGCCGGCTTCTCCTCCGCGGGCTTCACGTCCTTCTCGGCAGCGGCCTTCTTGGTCGCGGGCCTCTTGGCCGCGGTGCTCTTGCGCGTGGTGGTGCGCTTGCGAGCCGGGGCCTTCTTGGCCGTGGCCTTCTCGGCCGCCGTGGTCTTCTCGACGTCCTCGAGGACGATGGGCAGGAAGTAGCGGATCTGCTTCTTCCACCAGAACCAGGTGTGGGAGACGTCGCCGCCCCAGTAGTCGCACCAGGCCTCGACGCCAAGGCGAACGAGGTTGGCGTCGATCTCGCGCGTGGCGCGGACGCTCTCGGCCTCGCTGGCCTCCTGGCCGGTGCAGAAGAGCAGCTGGCGCTGGTTGTAGACGGCCACGTAGGGGTGGTCGGCGGGCATGTTGGGCAGGAAGGCGCAGGGAGTGTTGTCGTAGAGCGTCGCGTCCATCCAGTCGCCGAAGTAGCGGCGAGCGTCGTAGATGCCCGAGAGGCACACGCAGCCCTGGAAGAGGTCCGGGCGGCGAAGCGCGAAGATCGCGGCGTGCGTGGCGCCGAGGTCGAAGCCCAGGGCCAGCGGGCGGGCGTCGGAGCCGCTCACCTCGTGCACGAGCGGCACGAGCTCGTCGCAGACGGCCTGGTAGTAGGCCTCCTGGCGCGCGGCGCGCTCCGTGGCGTCGCCGGTGCCGCCCCAGGACTCGTTGTCCACGTTGTTGACGCAGAAGAGCTGGATGACGCCGGCGTCGAGGTAGTCGGAGAGCTCGTCCACGAGCCCGACCTCCTCGAGGTTCTCGGGGGCCTGACCCTGCGGGGCGAAGGCCACGACGGGCTGGCCGGCGGTTCCGTAGACGTTGACGACGAGGTCCTCGCCGAGGTTCTCGCTGTGACGAACGACCATCTTCTTATCCATATTGATTACTCCCCCATGAAGTAACGGCTATCAAAAAGACGTCGGTATTCTAGCTCTTATCGGCCGCGCTCGCATTTCGCTTGACAATTCCTGAACACAATGGAAACCCCGTCTCCACGTTTGGCCGTTTGCGCGCGGGGCCCGAGTGGCCCACAATTGAGGTTCCCGCCGGGCGGCCGCAGTCGTCCGCGCACAAGAGGAACGGAGGCTCCCGATGGGTGAGAACGCGAGGAAGGGCCTGGCCGGAGCGGCAAGGGTCCTGCGCCTGGGCGCTCTGGCGGCCCTTGGGCTGGGCGTCGTGGTGTTCCTGTTCGCCTTCCTGGCGCATGGGCTCAGCTGGTCCACGGGGCTCGACTGGTCGCGCAAGCTGCTGCTCCTGGTGGGGGCGCTCATGCTCATCACGGGAGGGTGCGGCCTGTTCGTCTCCGGGCGCGACCGCCCGAGCGACGCCGTGACCCCGCACGAGGACGACACCTTCCGCATGTTCTGGCACGAGGTGGGCATGCCGTGGGGCGCCGCCGTGACCGTTGCCTCCGCGGACTTCCTCGTCCTGGGGACGGTCGTGGACCTCCTGTACTTCTCGCTGGCGGCATAACGTCGTCACAAAGCCGGGCTCGGGCGTGCTACTCTGTCTGGTTGGAACGCCGCAGAGAGAGGAAGCGCCCATGCGCATCGGTTTTGACAACGACAAGTACATCTCGCTCCAGGCAGAGAAGATCCGCAAGCGCATAGGCCAGTTCGGCGGCAAGCTCTACCTCGAGTTCGGCGGCAAGCTCTTCGACGACTACCACGCGAGCCGCGTGCTTCCCGGCTTTGCCCCCGACTCCAAGATCCGCATGCTCAAGAGCCTGAAGGACGACGTCGAGGTCATCATCGTCATCAACGCGGACAACATCGAGAACGCCAAGCGCCGCTCGGACATCGGCATCACCTACGAGGAGGACGCGCTGCGCCTCATGGACTCGTTCCGCGCGCTGGACATCCTCGTGAGCGGCATCTGCATCACGCACTTCACCGGCCAGCCCCACGCGGAGGCCTTCGAGCGCCGTCTGGAGAGCCTGGGCGTGAGGTCGTACCGCCACTATCTCATCGACGGCTATCCCTCTGACGTGAACCACATCGTGTCGGACGAGGGCTTTGGCAAGAACGACTACATCGAGACCACGCGCCCGCTCGTGGTTGTGACCGCGCCCGGCCCCGGCTCGGGCAAGCTCGCCACCTGCCTCAGCCAGCTCTACCACGAGAACAAGCGCGGCGTCGAGGCGGGCTACGCCAAGTACGAGACGTTCCCCGTGTGGAACCTGCCGCTCAAGCACCCCGTGAACGTGGCGTACGAGGCGGCGACCGCCGACCTCGACGATCGCAACATCATCGACCCCTGGCACCTCGAGGCCTACGGCGAGGTCACCGTCAACTACAACCGCGACGTGGAGACCTTCCCCGTGTTGAAGGCCATGATGGACAAGATCGCCGGCGAGAGCCCCTACCAGTCCCCCACGGACATGGGCGTCAACATGGTGGGCCTGTGCATCTCCGACGACGAGGTCTGCCGCGAGGCCGCCAAGAACGAGATCGTGCGCCGCTACTTCGCCGCCGCCGAGGAGCTGCGCCGCACCGGCGAGGGCGAGGAGGCCCTCGCCAAGATCGAGCTGCTCATGAGCCAGGTCGACGTCTCGGCCGACTACTCCCCCGCCCACCAGGCGGCGCTGGAGAAGGAGGAGGCCACCGGCGGCCCCGCCGCCGCGATGGTGCTTCCCGACGGCGAGCTCGTGACCGGCAAGACCTCCGAGCTCATGGGCGCCGCGGCCTCGCTTCTGCTCAACGCCGCCAAGCACATGGCGGGCATCCCCAAGAAGACCTACGTGGTGAGCGAGGAGGCGCTCGTGCCGATCTGCCACCTCAAGACCGAGCACCTGCGCAGCC
>CALUJT010000063.1 GCA_944321005.1 uncultured Atopobiaceae bacterium
TACTCGTCCACCACGATGACCATCTGGTCGTGGCTGGACTGCATCTCGGAGAGCAGCGGGATGATGTCCTTGGTGTCGGGCACGTAGTCTGCCGCGCGGACGTGAGAGGCCACGGAGTCGGAGGACCTGCCGTCGTCCAGAATGGGGCTGATGAGGTCCTTGATGTGGGCGATGCCCACGATCCTGTCCACGGACTCGTGGTAGATGGGGATGCGGGAGTAGCCGGTGCGACGCATGACGGCCATGACCTCGGAGAGCGTGGAGGTGTCCTCGAGAGCGGTCATGTCGACGCGCGGGACCATGACCTCGCGCGCAATGGTGTCGCCCATGTCGATGACCTCGTGAATCATCGACTTCTCCTGGTCCGTGAGCTCATCGGCGTCCGTGACCATGTACTTGATCTCCTCCTCGGAGAAGCTGTCGCGCTCGTCGGCGGACTTGATGCCCAGCAGGGAGGAGATTCCGTTCGCGGACTTGGCCGTGAGCCAGACCAGCGGGCGGGCGACGTGCATGAAGCCGCGGATGGGACCCGAGACGGACTTGGCGACGGCCTCGGCGTTGGAGAGCGCCATGCGCTTGGGCACGAGCTCGCCCGCCACGATGGAGAGGTACGAGACCGCAAGGGTGATGAGGATGGGCGCGAGGGGCTGGGCGATGGACCCGGGCATGCCGAGGCTCTGGAACCAGCTGCCCAGCGGGTCGGAGAGGCTGGTGCTCGCGAACGCGGAGGACGCGAAGCCCACCAGGGTGATCGCCACCTGAATGGTGGCGAGGAACTGCTCCGAGTTGGAGGCGAGGTCCAGGGCGCTACGAGCTCTGCGATCACCCTCCTCAGCCTCGGGTTCGAGAACCGCTCGCTTGGCGCTCACCACCGCGAGCTCGGACATCGAGAAATAGCCGTTGGCCAGCGTGAGCAGGAAAGTGACCACAATACTTATCGCTACGTCCATGCGCCTGTGCGCAACCTCCTTGGTCGGGGATCAGATGCGTGCCCTTGGTCGGGACGATGGGACCGCCGGCACAATGGATTGATTCTAACAGGTCGGGCGTCGACATATCATGTAATTTACTGACCACTTCTTCCTCGTTGACCCTCGCCTCCCCCTTGAACTGCGAGGTTTGGCTCTTCGTGCGATGCCGGCGAGATTCGCTGCGGAGTTTGGCCCTTCGTGCGATGCTATTTCAGCTCTCCGCGGGGCCTCCCCTCAATCCCATAACAACGTTCTCCCTGTTGGTCTGTTGGCAGCAGGGACGTCAACTCCGTCGTGAGGCTAAAAATGCATCGCACGAAGGGCCATACCCCGCACGCCGCTCGCCTAGCATCGCACGAGCGGCCAAACTATGCAGTCTGCTGCGCTCCGGAGAGCTCGGCGATTGCCGCGGCCTCGGTCTCGGCCCCGAACAGCCTCTGGCGGAGGTCCCTTCGAGCCTCCAAGGACCGCTCGCACACGCCGTCGCGACGGATGCCGAGGCTGCGCTCGAGCTCCTCCGCAAAGAGGTTCAGCCTGCGGTTGCTCCTGAGGATGCCGTTGGTGAGCGTCAGACAGTCCATGCCAACGGCCTGATACGCGCGCCTCTTCACCTCGTCGTGCGCCCGGGCATCCGGACTCTGGTGCTCCTCGTTGCTGTCATACTCAACGATCGTGCCGTTTGGCCAGGAAAAGTCTGGGATCACGGTCTTCTGGCCAATCCTCTCCGCAAGGCTCTCGGGGAGCTTGACCGGCGCATTCATCGCAAACCCCGGAGCATAGAGCCCGCCCCTCCTGCGGCCCATCATGAACAGAATCGCCACGTCGGTCTCCCGCGGGGAGTTCGAACCCGGGACCACGAGGCCGAGGGCGTCGATCGCACGAGCGGAGCCGCGTATCCTGAGGGCTCGCACGGAGGACGCGTACCCCCTAAGCTCAGCAATGTCCAGGAGGGCGTCGACGTCGCCGCAGAACCCCTCCCCCTCCCAGGGCGTCACCCCGTACGTACCGGTCATCTCGTAGGCGAGCTCCGCGAGGTCGATGACGTCCCTAGTTGCCGCGAGCTGCGCAAAGATGACCGGCATGGTGCATACGAAGACGTCGTCCCCCACGCCAACGAGGCGCTTGTCCGGAACGGGACCCCTCCACACGTGGTCCGTGACCAGCTCGCAGCAGTGACGCCGATTCGCCCCGGGAACCACGACGTCGAGCGGGGCGTCCGCGTTGCAGAGGCTGAGCGCCACCCTCGCCTGCTCGGACAGTGCGAGTCGTCGCGCTCCGTACGTCTTCCCCGCTGGCTCGAGCACGCCGCGCTCCCCCGCCGCCGCCCGAACCGCGCGCCAGAAGCCCAGGGCCGACTCATATCCCACGACCAAGCGTCTCTCACCCATGTTCCCTCCTTTTCCCATATATACACAATATGGCAATCACGTCATATGGGGAGCAAGTATATTAATTTTTAACATGAAGATTAGTGTATGACCGGTGTAAGATTCGCGTCAGCATGGGAACGTCAGCATGGGAAAGGAAGGGGGACGCCGCCCGGAGCCATGCCCCGGGCGGCGTCCCTTGGGTCGCGCCGACTACGTTTGCGAGCGGCCTACGCCATGAGCTCCTTCACGGCGTCGCTCGCAGCGGTGAGCTGCTCGTCCGAGGGAATCCAGTTCGCGGCGAGGGTCTTCACCGGCATCTGGAAGCCTGCGGCCTCGAGCTCCTTGGCCACGTTGTTGGGGCCGAGGGGCGCCCAGCCGTAGGAGCCAAAGGCCAGGCCCACGCGGTTCTCGTTCTTGGGCGAGAGACCCTTCATGTACGTGAGGAAGGCCGCGACGGTGGGCAGCATCTGGCTGTTGAGGGTGGGCGAGCCCACGCAGACGTACTTGCAGTCCAGGAACACGTCCATGACGTTGGAGATGTGGTTCTCCTTGAGGTCCATGAGCTGCGCGGGCACGCCGGCGGCGAGGAAGCCGTCCACCAGCGCGCGGGCAATCTTCTCGGTGGAGTGCCACATGGAGTCGTAGACCACGAGCGCGCGCTCCTTGACGGCACCGGAGACGAAGTCCTCCTCGTAGGCGCGCAGGATGTCCTCGACGTGGCTGCGCCAGATGACGCCGTGCGCCGGGCAGACCATGTCCAGCGCGTCCGGCCCGAGGCCGCGCACCGCCTTGACGGCAGCGGTGGCCTGCGCACGGTACGGCTGCACGATGTTGGCGTAGTACTTGCGCGCCTGGTGCATGACCTCGCAGAGGTCGTTCTCGTCATCAAAGCGCGCGGAGCTGGCAAAGTGCTGGCCAAAGGCGTCGTTGGAGAAGAGGATCTTGTCGTAGGCGTCGTAGGTGACCATGTTGTCGGGCCAGTGGACCATCGGGGTCTGGACAAAGGCCAGCGTGCGCTTGCCGATGCAGAGGGTGTCGCCGGTCTTGACGCCGTGATAGCCCAGGTCGCCGAAGTGGGCGGTCATGTTCTTGACGCCCTGCGGCGCGGAGCAGTAGATCTCGGCGTTGGGGGCGAGCTCGTGGATGACGGGCGTGGAGCCGGAGTGGTCCATCTCCACGTGGTTGGCGATGAGCACGTCGATCTTGGACGGGTCGATCACCGAGGAGATGCGCTCGAGCAGCTCGTCCTTGAAGGTGATCTTGGCGGTGTCGATGAGCGTGACCTTCTCGTCGAGGATGAGGTAGGCGTTGTAGGTGATGCCCGCCTCGGTGGTGTAGCCGTGGAACTCGCGGGCGTTCCAGTCGAGCGCACCGACCCAGTAGACGTCCGGCTTGATCTGAACTGCGGAAAGCATGCTGTCCTCCTGTTGCGCGACGGCCTCATTTGTTGGCCGACTGGTGGCATTTTACCCAACTGCGGGCGGTCGGACACTGGGGACCGACCGCCCGAGTGGGGGTTCTGTTAATTGGGGACTGTCCCCAATTTACAGGCTACTTCTCGCCGGCGGCGCGGCGGGCGGCGTACTCGGACGCGAGCTTCTGCTGGATGTCGTGCGGGACCTGCTCGTAGCCCGAGACCTCCATCTCAAACTCGCCGGTGCCGCGGGAGAGCGAGCGCAGGCGGGTGGCGTAGTCGGTGACCTCGGCGTACGGGATGGTGGCCACGACGGTGGTCTCGCCGGCGGCGGCGCCGGTGCCGGCCTCCATGCCCTCGACGCGGCCGCGGGAGGCGGAGACGTCGCCCATCACGGAGCCGGCGTAGCTCTCGGGCACGGTGATGCGCAGGTGCGCCATGGGCTCAAGAAGCACGGGCTCGGCCTGGTCGACGGCCTTCTGGAAGCCGATGCGAGCGGCGGTCTTGAACGCCATCTCGTTGGAGTCGACGGGGTGATAGGAGCCCTCGTAGACGGCGCACTTGACGTCGATCATGGGATAGCCGGCGAGCACGCCCTCGCGCATGGTCTCCTGGACGCCCTTGTCGATGGCAGGGATGAAGCCGCGCGGGATGTGGCCGCCCACGACCTCGTCCACGAACTCGTAGCCGGCGCCCGGGTTGGGCTCGATGCGCAGCCAGCAGTCGCCGTACTGGCCGGCGCCGCCGGTCTGCTTCTTGTGGCGGCCCTGGGCGGAGGCGACGCGGCGGATGGTCTCGCGATACGGGATCTTGAGCGCCACGGTGTGGGCGGTGATGCCGGCGCGGTCCTCGAGGCGGTCGAGAAGGACGCTGACCTGCGCCTCGCCGATGGCGGAGATGACGGTCTGGCCGGTGTCCTCGTCGCGCTCCACCTTGAGGGTGGGGTCGGCGTCCGCGGACTTCTCCAGGAAGGCATAGAGCTTGCCCTCGGTGCCGCGCGCATCGGGCTCGATGGCGATGCGATAGAGCGAGTTGGGGAAGCGGAACTCGGCGGCCTCGACCTTGCCGGTGACGGAGAGCGTGTCGCCCGTCATGGCCTCGAGCTTGGGAACCACCACGATGTCGCCAGCGGCTGCGGACTGGACGTCGGTGGTCTCCTTGCCGCACATCTGGTAGAGGTGGCCGAGGCGCTCGGTCTTGCGGGTGCGGGCGTTGGTGAGCTCGATGCCCGGCGTGATGGTGCCGGCGAGGACCTTGAGGAAGGAGAGGCGACCGTTCTGCGGGTCGTTGAGGGACTTGAAGGCAAAGACCACGGGGCGCTCGTCGTCCTCGGAGATGTCAAGCTGCTCGCCATTGACCAGCGGGATGCGGCCAAAGTCCGCCATGGTGGGGAACCAGGCCACGGCGGCGTCCATGAAGGAGATGACGCCCTCCTCGCGCACGCAGCTGCCGGAGAAGACCGGGACAAAGACGCGCTCGCGGATTGCCTTGGCGAGAAGGCCCTCGAGCTCGTCCTGGGTGACCTCCTCGCCCTCGAGGTACTTCATCATGATCTCGTCGTCGGCCTCGACCACGAGCTCGGTGAGCTGGGCGCGGGCGGTCTCGGCGGCGTCGGCGTACTCGGCCGGGACGTCGCCGACCACGGGCTTGCCGTTCTCGAGGTGACGGGCCTTCATGTGGACGACGTCGATGATGCCGGAGAAGGCCTCGCCGGAGCCCATGGGGATGGTCACGGCGCCCAGGTTGGAGCCAAAGCGGTCCTGGAGCGCGGCCATGGCCACGTCAAAGTCCGCGTCCGGGCGGTCGAGGCGGTTGATGAAGAGCGCGCGGGCGAGGGAGAGATCCTCGGCCGCGTACCACAGGCGGGTGGTGATGGTGCCCGGGCCCGAGGCGGCGTCCACGACAAAGACGGCCGTCTCGCAGGCGCTCATGGCCGCGTAGGCGTCGCCCACGAAGTCGGGGTAGCACGGGGCGTCGAGCACGTTCAGGCGCGTACCCTCCCAGGTGATGGGCGCGATGGCGGTGGAGATGGAGAAGCCGCGCTCCCCCTCCTCGCCGTCGTAGTCAAGCGTGGGCTTGGTGCCGGCGTGGCCGCCCAGACGAGTGGTACGCCCCGTCAGGTGGAGCATGGCCTCGGCCAGCATGGTCTTGCCCACGCCGCCTTGGCCCACAAGGACCACGTTCTTGACCTTCTCGGTTCCCTTTGCAGCCATGATGCCTCCCTAGAACGGGTGTATGCACGATGCCATTCACCATACCCACGTTTGGTCGGCGCGTTGCGCACATATCGGGCAGCGGGCGAGAAGAACGGTGGAGGCGTGGTGGACGGGGGACGGGGCGGCTGTCAGCCCCGTCCCCCCTGGCAGCCCGTCACGCCCGAGGCTCGTCGTTCTTCTCGCCCTTCTTGGGGAGGCGGCCGGCGCGGCGCAGGGCGTCGCGCAAGATCCACTCGACCTGGCCGTTTGCGCTGCGCATCTCGTCCGCGGCCCAGCGCTCGACCGCGGCCCAGACCTCCGGGTCTATGCGGAGCGGATATTGCTTGCGCGCGGCCACGTCCTTCTCGCCAGCCTACTGGTAGAGGGAGCCGGTGTTGAGGACGGGCTGGGCCTCGGACTCGCCGCAGAGCACGACCATCAGGTTGGACGCCATCACGGCCTTGCGGTCGTCGTCGAACTCCACCACGCCGCCGTCGGAGAGCTCCTTGAGCGCCATGTCCACCATGGAGACCGCGCCCTCGACGATCTTCTTGCGCGCGGCGATGATGGCCTCGGCCTGCTGGCGGCGCAGCATCGCCTGGGCGATCTCCGGCGCGTAGGCCAGGTGCGTGAGGCGTGCGTCGTCCACCGAGACGCCGGCCGGGGCCAGGCGACGGTCGAGCTCCTCCTTGAGGGACTCGGAGACCTCCTCGATGTTGGAGCGCAGCGTGATGGACTGGTTGGAGGCGTCGTCGTCCTCCATGTGGTCGTAGGCGTAGACGCTGGCCACGTGGCGCAGCGCGGTCTCGGTCTGCATGGCCACGTAGCTGGGATAGTGGTCCACGTCAAAGAGGGCCTTGGCGGTGTCGGCCACGTGCCAGACCACGACGGTGGCGATCTCGATGGGGTTGCCCATCTTGTCGTTGACCTTGAGGCGGTCGCCGTTGAGCGTGCGGGCGCGCAGGGAGACCTTGGTGGAGAGCGCCTTGGCGGCCGCGGCGGCCTTCACGGAGGGGGTGCCCTCCTCCAGGCTCACGTCGATGGAGGCGCCGGCGCCGTCGGAGCCCAGGCTGTGGCTGTAGAACGGGTTCACCCAGTAGAAGCCCGACTCGCGGACGGTGCCCACGTAGTTGCCAAAGAGCACGAGCACGCGGGCCTGGCCCGGCTGCAGCGAGAAGAACCCGCTGCTGACGATGATGTTCGCGATGAGCAGCACGATGCCGCCGACGAGCAGCACGGGACCCGTGACGGGCGCGGCGACGCCCGCCTCCTCCGCAGAGGCGAGGACGATGATGCCCTGGACCATGCCCCAGATGGCGGCGACGTACACAACGAGGTTAACGAAGAGCATGGGCCAGCCGGACGCGGCACGGGCCTGCTTCTCTACGGTCATTGCGGTTCCTTTCAACGGCGCTGCGGTCCCCTGTGGATCGCGGTGCGCTGATGCCATTGTGATATCACATTGGTTTCTTGTCAACGCAACGGCAGGAGGAGCGGCGTACGGCAGTGAATAATCGATGGACGGCGCCGGCGCCGACCGACCGCGTTCTCGACAAGCACATGCCGCACCACCCGCCATTTTGCTCGCCCCTCCCTTTTGCCTGGCAGATTGCCCAAAGCTGCCAGGCAGCTTTGCGTACGTGGCATCCGCTAGGCTGAGGCCGAGGTTCGAGATGGGGGGGCAGGAGATGGGGCTGTGTCTGGGATTTGAGTCGGCGCTGCAGTACTGGCTGACAAAGGGAGAGGACGAGGCCGTACCAGAGAGCACGGACACGGGCAGGTTCGCATTTGCGCAGGCCAGCTCGAGGCTGGCTCGACGCGAGCACCTCCCGCTGGAGCCCTCCGAGAAGCGCCCCCTTCACCTCATGGTTCCCAACCAGACGGTAAAGCACCGTCTTGACGGCTTTGAGGTGCACGTCTGCAGCACCCGCCTTCCCGAGCACTCGTTCAGACGACTGAGCGGAGACAACCTCGTGGCGTCCCCCGAGCTCACGTTCCTCCAGATGGCTCCGCATCACACCCTGTGGGAGCTCGTCGAGATTGGCTGCTATCTCTGCTCGACGTTCTCGATCTCGGAGCGCGGGCGCGACTACACGGGAGAGCGCGAGCAGCTGGTCACCCTCGACGATCTCCGCAGGTACGTGAGCTCCCTCCCAAAGCGCACGTACGGCATGCGGCGGGCGCGCCGCGCCCTCGAGTACGTGGTCGAGCTAACGGCCTCGCCAAAGGAGGTCCACCTTGCCATGCACTACGGGATGCCTCCCGATCTGGGCGGCAGGGGGCCGATCGCAATCTCGGCGAACCAGATAATCAAGATCGAGGAACACGGCCAACGGCTCCTGGACGAGCATCACCTCAAGGGCGACCTGTACCTATCGGACTACAGGAGCGACCTCGAGTACGACAGCCTGACCTTTCACACGGGCCGCTTTCGTCTTGACCACACGCAGACTCGGAGAAACGTCCTGGAGGCCATGGAGATCAAGACCATCTCGGCAACCCATGGACAGATGGACACCCTCCAGCACTTCGATGACTTCACCTGGCTGCTCGAAGAGCGGATCGGCCGCGAGCACTCCGAGGCGACGAAAGACCAGAGAAGCGCTCAGGTCGACCTATTCCAGTGGATGAACGACAGGGAACGCGTGCTTTTCTAGCGACTTCGAGGCCGGCGGAGCGCTCGAGAGGGCCACCTGCCGCCCCCTCTCATTTGTAGGGTATTTCCAGGAGGGTCTGCCAGATACCCAACAAATGAATGGAAGAAGAAGCCCCAGCTAGAGCGCTTGACGCATTTTGAGTGTATCTCGCCCAAGCCCCGTGAAATGCCCTACAAATGAGAGCGTCCGCACGAGGAGGCCAGTTTCGATGGCCGAGGGACTCGGCACGCTCGGATATGATGGGCTGTGACTCAATGAAAGCGGAGGTCACATGGGATACAGGACCTACACCTGTCCGATCGCGCGGGACTGCGGGGGCTGCGAGTGGCTCGCGGTCCCCTACCCCATACAGCTGCGCCGCAAGCAGGAGCAGGTGGAGGGGCTGCTGGGTGCGATGGCCGGCGCGGACGGCGCCGAGCTCGAGGCCATCCGCGGGATGGACGAGCCGCTGCGCTACCGCCACAAGGCCGCCACGCCGTTCGCCCACGGCGCGCGGGGACGCGTGCGCAGCGGGTTCTACGCCGCGGGAACGCACAGGATCGTGCCGTGCGAGAGCTGCCTCGCGGAGGACGAGCGCGCCCGGCGCGTCCTCAATGCCGTCGCGCGCGTGGCGGAGCGCCTGCACGTCCCGCCCTACGACGAGGACCGCGGCGTGGGCGTGCTGCGCCACGCGGTGGTGCGCTGCGGCTGGCAGACGGACGACGTGCTGCTGGTCCTGGTGACCCGCGTGGACGAGCTGCGCGACCCCAGTCGTCTGGTGGCCGAGCTGCGCTTCGCCTGCCCCGAGGTCACGAGCATCGTCCAGAACGTGAACGACCGGCGGACCAACGCGATACTGGGACGTCGCTGCCGCACCCTCTTTGGCCCCGGCGTCATGCACGACCGCCTGCTGGGCTGCACCTTCGAGATAGGCCCCACGAGCTTCTACCAGACCAACCCCGAGCAGACCGAGGTCCTCTACCGGCTTGCCCTGGAGGGCGTCGCGGGCCCCGCGCGCGTGCTCGACGCCTACTGCGGCACGGGCACCATCGGCATCTGCGCGGCGTGCGCCGCGGGCAACGCCCGCGTGACGGGTGTCGAGCAGGTGGCGGTCGCCGTGGCCTGTGCACGGCGCAACGCCGAGGCCCACGGCGTGGCGGACCGCTGCCTCTTCGTGGCGGCAGAC
>CALUJT010000064.1 GCA_944321005.1 uncultured Atopobiaceae bacterium
GACCTCATTGGCATCCCGTACCAGGTGATCCTGGGCAAGCGCGGCGTGGCGAACGGCATGGCCGAGGTCAAGGTCCGCGAGACGGGGGAGCGCTTCGACGTGCCCATGGACGAGCTCGTTGCGTGGCTCACCGAGCGCGTGGTGCCCGCCCGCGCGTAGGCCGCTGCTAGTCTAGTACCGGCGTTTCTTCTCGGCCCGCACCCCTCACGACGCCTCGAGGGATGCGGGCCTATTGTCTGTGGCTGCTTGCCCCCTCGGAGGGTATGTACAGTGCGCATACCAGGTATGTACAGTGCCTCACCAGGCCCGTCTCGCTAACCAGCAGGTCAAAGCCTTGCCGAGAAGAACGGGCGGCTCGAAAAGTGCGCACGCCCTAAAGGCTGGTGCGCATACCCTATGCGGGTCCGACCTCCTGGCGCGGCTCGCGCTGGGAGGTGCCTCACGCTGGAAGTGCCTGGAACAGAACTTGAGGCGCGGACTCAGGGCTACCATTCGGACGTCCAGATGACCATTCGGACATGGGGCGTTGTACCGGGCGTCGTGACGCTGAGAAAATGAAAACGAAGATGTGGCTGTTGACGGTGCACTAAGATGCGACGTCGCGGCTGCATCGAAAAAAGTGCCGCTTACGGCGAAGTTGTTGCTACGGAGGTGGGTGATGGCTGGTATGCTCTCGACAGACAGACAGACAGACAGACAGACAGACAGACAGACAGACAGACAGACAGACAGACAGACAGACAGACAGACAGGCAGACAGGCAGACAGGCAGGGTGTAGCCCTTTAGGAAGCGTCTGCGCGCATCGCGGCAGCACCGCTTCTCTTATGGGGCTGAGACCCCTGCGCATGTTTGCAGTGGCGTGTGCGCTGCTACAGATTTTTTTAGTGCCTTCTCCAGCTTGGGCAAATACGGCGACCAGCCTGCTCATTGACGGCGTCTCCATTTTGGATGATCCAGATCACACCATAGAGTATGGCGATGGCAAGATCACGTATGAGCCAGCAAGCGGTGACCAGCAGGTCGACATGCTCACACTCGAGAACGTGACATTGAACGCAACCGCGAACGAAGCGATCAATGGTCTTGGATCCCTGGCCATCAATCTCGTTGGCGAGAACGCCATTACTAACACAACCGGTAAGGGTATATTCTTCGACAACTCCGGCGATCAGACACTTACGTTTAAAGGGAAGGGGTCACTCACAGTTACGTCATATGACGAAACGATTCAGGCTGAGTATCACGCGGTTTTCTTTGATGGATGCAAGCTTAACTTGACGAGTCAAGACTACTGGTCCGTCTTAGGATCGAATGTCACCATCAAAAACGGCGCGAGTGTTACGATTTCCAGCGTCGGCGTCGGTCTATATGGAAAGTATGGCATCTCCGCCCAAGGCGACAGCACTGTCGACGTAACAAGCTCGGGAAGCGAGACGAACGCGCTGTATGCAGAAAACGGTCCCGTCGCCATCGAGGGCTCTAGCGTCAAGGCAAAGGTAACGTCGGAGGATTCCAACCCCGCGATTTGGTGCTCCGGGAACTTCTCGGCAACGGACGGCAGCAGTGTGGTCATATCCGGCGCGGGCAGTCACGCCGTCTATTCGGACTTAGGAGATGCGACCATCGCCGGCTCCTACTTCGAGGCATCATCAAACGGATATGCGATATATCCCTATAGCAACGTGATGTGCGATGGCGCGGAGCTGGCAATCACGGGAGCAAACGGCATCGGATCGTACGGCGGCTCGGCGTCCTTCAAAGGTACGACCGGTAGCATTGAGGTTAACAATGCTGCAATTTACGTTGGATACGGTGACGTTACGTTTAGCGACGGCTGCGACCTCGTCCTCTCGGGTGGCCTGACGCTCAACGTGGGCAACTCCAATGACCCGAATGACATCGAAGTTACTGAGTCGAAGCTTACGATTACGGGGAGCGAGCCCTTATATGCCGAAGGCGACGTATCTATTATCGGCTCACAGATAAACGTCATAGCCAAGAAACGTCCCATTGTTGCACGCAACGGAACGCTGTCGATATCGGGCGACAATTCATACGTCAAAGCTCACGGTTCATGGTATATCAACGGCAATACCATCGAGATCTCGGGCGGCACCGTGGACGTAGTTGTTAACGCCGATACAAACGAGTCAGCTATGGGCGCCATGTTTGCCAACGCGGGCATCGAGATTTCTGGCGGCACAGTCTTCGCTGCGGTCTCGGGCGGCGAGGAGGCGAAAACCTATGCCGCCATGTCAAATGGCGAGATTTCCATTACGGGCGGTTCCACCATGCTCAAAGGCGGCACCGGCGCCGTCTATGTGTCGAAGAATGGCGGAAGCCTAGGTTTTGGCGACAATCCCGGCTACCAGTGGTCTACCGAAAGCGGCGGCAGCTCTATCCCGAATTCCAAAGAAGAGTATACGTACGACCCGACAGATCCCTACCTGCGCATCGAACCGATCGGCGCGACGTACACGCTCACGGTGGACGGTGTCGTCCAAGAGAATGTCCCCGCGGGACAGACGGTGAGCGTCTCCGCCGCCAAGGACTACGACGAGACGGAGCACTTCGACGGCTGGGAGCTGGTGTCGGGCCTCGGCGTTAGCCTCGAGGACGTGGGCGCCACAGGCTCGTTCCCCATGCCCGCCTCCGACGTCGAGATGAAGTCGGCCTACGAGAACCACATCATGACTGAGCATTCCGCCAAGGCGCCCACCTGCGTCAGCGAAGGCTGGGAGGCTTACCAGGCCTGCTCGGGGTGCGACTACACCGTCAACAAGGTCACCATACCCGCCACGGGCCAGCACACCTACGTGGACGGAGTGTGCACCGTCTGCGGCGCCCGCCAGCCCCAGCCCCAGCCCTCGCGCCCGACGTACCCGCCCGAGGTCCCCGAGGCTGATGGCGGCACCGTCGAGGTCTCGCCGAGCCGCCCGCACAGGGGCGACGAGGTGACCGTCACGCCCCAGCCCGAGGAGGGCCAGGAGGTCGTTGGCGTCACCGTCACCGACGAGAACGGCAACGACGTCGAGGTCGCCGACAACGGCGACGGCACCTGGTCCTTCGAGCAGCCCTCGGGGAAGGTCACGATCGAGGTCACCTTCGGCTGCGACGGCGGGGAGGTCTGCCCGTCGCGCGGGTACGCAGACGTGGACCAGGCCGACTGGTACCACGACGCCGTCGACTGGGCGGTCACGACCGGCACGATGACGGGCTACGCCGACGGCACGTACGGCCCCGCCGACCCGCTCTCCCGCGCGCAGCTGGCCACGGTCCTCTGGCGCCTGGCCGGCGAGCCGGAGGGCTCCGCCGCGCTGCCCGCCGACTGCGGCGCGGGCGAGTTCTACTCGGGCGCCGTCCCCTGGGCGCTCGGCGAGGAGATATTCACCGGCTACGAGTCCGGCCTCTTCGGCCCCGCAGACGACCTCACGCGCGAGCAGGCCGCGACCGTGCTCTGGCGCGCCGCGGGCTCGCCCGAGGCCGAGTGCGACCTCTCGGACTTCCCCGACGCCGGGGACGTCTCCGAGTTCGCCGAGACCGCCGTGCGCTGGGCCGTCTCCGAGGGCGTGATGCGAGGCCAGGGCGACGGCACGCTCGACCCGCAGGGCACGTGCAGCCGCGCCGAGGTGGCGGCGCTCATGATGCGCCTGTCCGTCGCCGAGTAGGGGAGGCTTAGCAAGGAGGGGGCGCGGCGCCGCGTCAAGCCGCACCGCGCCCCGAGAGAGTATGTACAGTGCGCATACAGGGTATGTACAGTCGGCCCCGTCGTTCTTCTCGCCAATCCGCAGGTCAGGGCCTTGGCGAGAAGAACGGGCGGCTCGAGAAGTGCGCATACCCTGGAGCTCGGGTGCGCATACCCTAGGGAGCGGGGCAACCGCGTACGAAAAAGCAGGTCGGAAGCAAATAGTGCCTCCGACCTGCTACTCTTTTGGTGGGCCCTGAGGGATTCGAACCCCCAACCCAGGGATTATGAGTCCCCTGCGCTAACCGTTGCGCCAAGAGCCCTCGTATGAAAAAGGCGGCGACCGAAGCCGCCGCCGAGTTCACATGGTGGAGATAAGGGGGTTCGAACCCCTGACCTCGTGACTGCCAGTCACGCGCTCTCCCAACTGAGCTATATCCCCGTGCGTTGGTGCGAAGAGAATAATACCAGACTCGTCGTGCGAGTCAAGCGAGAATCTCAGATTCTGCGCCGGCGTCCCCGCACCGTCCCTGGCGCGGGCCAAACGCCCTGCTTCAACAATATTTTCGCAGCTACAACACTAGTGCTTACAACACCCTTACACGCTTTGGCACCGAACTCCCTCGTCGCCCCCGTACACTTTGGCCATCCCGTTTGGCCAGGTACGATCGAAGGAGGAGACAAGATCATGAGTAGATTCACAAGGGCTCGACTCGCCATTGCCGCCGGCCTCGTCACCGCGACCTTTGCCGCCGCCGCAATCGCACCCGCGACCGCGCTTGCGGGCTACGGTGGGTTCTCGGACGTTTCCGAGGGCAGCTGGGTGGTCCAGGAGGGCGTCGTGGACTGGGCCGAGAAGAACGGTGCCGTCGAGGGCAACCAGGACGGGACCTGGGGCGTCGAGGACGTCGTCGACCGCGGGACCGCCGCCGAGATCCTCTACAAGCTCGCCGGAAGGCCGTCCGTGAGCGGGCGACCGAACTTCTCTGATTCCGATGCGCTCGGCTGGGCCACCAATGCCGTCGTATGGGCTCAGGGCATGGGAATCTTCTCCGGCAACGTTCACGCCGACGGAACCGTGACCTTCGATCCTTGGGAGCCCCTCACGAGGGAGCAGGCCGCCAAGGTCCTGCGCGTCGTCGCTCGCTCGAGGTCCGTCAACCCGGACTCCATCCGCGGCTTCCAGGACAAGAGCTCAGTCTCCGGCTGGGCGGCCGGCTCGGTTGCCTGGGCGGTCGAGAACGGAATCATGGGCAAGAACGGCTCCCTTGCCGGGAGCAGCGGCTGCACCAAGGCCGAGTTCGTCAGAATGCTCATGTCCACCGACAGGCGCGTAAACTTTGATGACGACTATTGGGACGATCGGTTCGACGACCTGGACGACGACTGGGACGATGACGACGACTGGGACGACCTCTGGGACGACGATCGCTTCGACGACGACTGGGACGACGATCGGTTCGATGACGATGACGACGATCGCTTCGACGACGACTGGGACGATCGCTTCGACGACGACGACGACCTGGACGACGACCTGGACGACGACAGGGACGACGGCTGGGACGATGACGACTGGGGCGACAATCGGTTCGACGACGACGATGACGACTGGGACGACTAGTCCGCGCAGCTGATCTTCTCGCCACCCGTTGCGAACGCTCGGGCTCGACCTGACCGCAGGGGCCACCGTCAGCGGTGGCCCCTTTCCGTCAGCAACCGGCGGCGGACCCTTTTGAAACCTTCACCTTCTTCGAGCACAGCCTCATGGCGCGACGCTCGCCCATACCTCACAATAGTTGGAGACAGGGGAGGTGAGACGCCATGAGAGCCGTTCTGAGGGTCGTGCGGTTTCTTGCGCTCGTCCTTCTTGCCTGTGCGGTGTTTGCGGCCTCGTGCGTGGGCGTGAGCGGCTACCTGCTCTACCGGGAGGCCCTGGAGCGGACGCCCGTAGAGGAGGTCGTGGAGTCGGCACGCTCCGAGGAGGCCTACGTGAGCATGGGCGAGCTCCCCCAGACGTACCTCGACGCCGTGGTGGCGATCGAGGACCACCGCTTCCACGACCACCCTGGCTTCGACGTCATCGCCATCTGCCGCGCCGCGTGGCACGACCTCACCACGCTCTCGCTCGAGCAGGGCGGCTCCACCATCACGCAGCAGCTTGCCAAGTACCTGTTCTTCTCGCAGGAGAAGCACTTCTCGCGCAAGGTCGCCGAGGTGTTCATGGCGCTCGACCTCGAGGCGCGCTACGACAAGGCCGAGATCCTGGAGCTCTACGTGAACACGTCGTACTTTGGCGACGGGCTCACGGGGATAGGGGAGGCCGCGCGGGGCTACCTTGGCAAGGCGCCCCGTGAGATGACGCCCTGCGAGTGCGCGCTCATGGCGGGGCTTCCCAACGCGCCCAACGCGCTCTCCGCCAATCCGGACCTCGCGTGGGCTCGAGCCGAGCTCGTGGTTGCTCAGATGGAGAAGTACGGGTACGACACGACGGCGTTCTCCACGTGCATGTAGGGCCTCTACCTGCGCTCTTCTTGACTTTCCCACATTTTTTGCCAAAGAGGGAACATTTCTCGTGCCAAACGCGGATTCTTTTGCTAACATACCCCTTGCGCAAAAGCGCGGGCGATTGGCTCAGGGGTAGAGCACATCCTTCACACGGATGGGGTCGCTGGTTCGAATCCAGCATCGCCCACCATTTGGGGATATAGCTCAGTTGGGAGAGCGCGTGACTGGCAGTCACGAGGTCAGGGGTTCGAACCCCCTTATCTCCACCAAGATCGCTCAAGGCCGTCGGGCATCTCGCCCGGCGGCCTTTTTGTGATGTCGGACGTCACGCGCCCGTGAGGGTGTGCGCACCCGCGCTCTAGGGTATGCGCGCTTCTCGAACCGCACGTTCTTCTCGCCAAGCCTCTGACCTGCGGCTTTGCGAGAAGGTCCTCGAGACCGATTGTACATACCCGGTATGCGCACGGTACATACCCTCCCCGGAGGGGAGCGGCGCGCCCGGCCTACCTGCCGGTGATGGCGCGGCGCAGCATCATGACGTAGGCCTCGGCGCCCTCGGGACGCAGGTGCGTGCCGTCGTCCCAGAAGTACTCGTCGTGGCCGGCGCTCTCCGCGTACCAGTCGATCACCTGGACGTTGTCGTACTGCGCGGCGACGTTCCAGAAGAGCTCGTTGTTGACGTCCTGCAGCGGAAGCGGCACGCGGGTGGTCACGAGGTAGACCTTCTTGTCCGGCCCGGCGGCATCTATGAGGGCGCGCACCTGGTCCTCGCGCGCCACGCCGTTGTTGCCCAGGGCAAAGACCACCACGCCCGCGCCGTGCCCCTCGGCCACGCACTGGTTGTAGACGTCGAGGCCGGTCCCGAGCTGACGACCCACCTCGGAGTTCATCCAGCCGTTGGGGAAGACCCGCTGGAACGCGGACTCGGCGCCCAGGGAGACGGAGTCGCCGACGAGGAGCACCTGCGCGTCGGTGGCGCCGGTCTCCACGTCGACGTCGTAGTTGAGACGGTTGATGGTGTCCACGGCCGAGGCGAAGGACGTGCCCGCCAGGTAGGTGCCGGCGAGGTCGTAGCCCTGGGTCTCCGGGTCGAAGGCCGGCGCGGCGGACTGGCCGCCCTGCTGGTCCACGGGAACTCCGGTCTGCTCCGCCTGGATGGGGGCCACGGAGACGGCGAGGACGCCCGCGAGCGCGGCCGCCTCGAGCCCGAGCACAAGGCGCGGCTGCCCCAGGGCGACGGGCGAGCCCACGCCGCGCTCGACGAGGCGGTACGAGAGCTCCGCCGCCGCGACGATGGCCAGGAGCTCGAGCGCCCAGCCCCACCACGGGAGCTCGGTCGTGCGGGTGGCGGGGTTCATGATGAGCAGGAGCGGGTAGTGCCAGAGGTAGAGGGCAAACCCGCGGGCGCCCGCCGCGGCGAGGGGGCCGAGGCCCAGCACGCGGGAGAGCACGCTCCCGGAGGGGCGCGCCACGACGCCGATGACCACGGCGGAGAGCAGCGCCGCGAGGAACGTGCCCCCGCGGTAGGTGAACTCGGAGTACCCGTTGAGGACGACCATCATGACGCCGATCCCGGCGAGCGCGGCCACACCGGCGAGGTCGTAGGCCCACCAGGGGAGGTCGGCCCCGCGCTCGGCGGCCCGGCGGCGGTCGCGGCGGCCCCCCGCTGCGGACGCGCCCCGCAGGCGCGCGAGGGACCAGCCGCGCCCGCGCGTGACGAGCGCGCAGAGGGCGCCCACCAGGAGCTCGGCGGCGCGCGTGTCCGGGCCGTAGTAGATGCGGTTGGTGTCTCCCAGCGGGTCGTAGAGGACCGCCATCGCCACCGCGGAGGCGAGCGTGAGCGCGGCCACGACCCTGATGGCGCTCGAGCGCCTGCGGAAGACGCGCGAGAGCAGCAGGAGGAGCAGCGGCCACACGAGGTAGAACTGCATGGTCACGCCCACGAACCACAGGTGCGTGAGCGGGGAGGGGAGCCCCGCCGCGGCGAAGTAGGACACGTTGCGGACTATGTAGTAGATGTTCTCGAAGAAGAGGAGCGCCGGCACGGCGTCCGACTTCACCTTGGGGAGGAGCGCGGGTGAGAAGAGCAGGCAGAGCAGCGCCACCACGCCCACGAGGACGAGCATGGAGGGCAGCATCCTCGCCGCGCGCCTGACGACGAAGCGCGGGTAGTCGAACCCCTTGCCGCGCGAGATTTCTCGCTCGATGGAGAGCGTGATGAGGTAGCCGGTGAGGACGAAGAAGACGGTGACGCCGTAGTAGCCGCCGGGCAGCCAGCTCGCGTTGGCGTGATAGACGATGATCGCCGCTATGGCGAGGACTCTCAGCCCGTCGAGGGCGGGGACCTTCCTGGTGCTCGGCATCTCGCTCGCTTTCCGCGCCCCGCGAGGGACGCGCGACGTCTCCCGTTCTTCCAAGCCCATTCTAGCGCCGCGGCGCGACGCCAATTGCCGCCCCACCAGAATCCCACCGATGCGCCGGGCGGTTGAGGCGGCGCGTCCCGGCCGCGCGGGGCGTGGTGAGCGCGAGGAGGACGGGCGCCCGGCGAGACGGGAGGCGCAACAGCCGTATACTAATCAGGTTGCACCGTCAGGGAGGAGCGTCATGGCAGCGTCCGAGAACCCCGTCGAGCTCTTTGGCCTCAGGCTCGCGCACGTGGGAATCAACACCAACAGCCCCGAGGAGGCCGAGGCCACGGCCGACGCGCTCTGCGCCCTCATGGGCATCGAGCGCGGGGAGGGGCCGTTCCCGGTATCCTCCTTCGCAGGCACCCTCGTGGAGGTCATGAACAACGGCGGGCGCGGCGAGAAGGGCCACATCGGCCTGCACGTGGACGACGTGGAGGCCGCCGAGGCGTGGTACCGCGCCCGCGGCGTGGAGTTCAACGAGGCCTCCCGCGCCATGTGCCCGGACGACCCGGAGCGCACCTACCTCATCTACTTCAAGGACGAGATCGCGGGCTTTGCCCTCCACATCACCGTGGCGGACTAGCCGCGCGCGGCACCGTACAACCCCAGGCACCAAGGAACACGCACGTGATAGCACTCGCAGACAAGATAACCAAGTCCTTTGGCGGGCGCGTCCTCTACTTGGGCGCGACGCTGCAGCTCAACGCCCAGGAGCGCTGGGCCCTCGTGGGCCCCAACGGCTCGGGAAAGACCACGCTCCTCAAGATCATCATGGGCGAGGAGGGCGCGGACGAGGGCACCGTGAGCTTTGCCAAGGACGCCACGATAGGCTACCTGGAGCAGGAGACCAAGCTCGCCGGCGAGAAGAGCGCCCTTGCCGAGGTCGTGGACTCCGCCCACGAGGTCAAGGACGTGGAGCGCCTGGTGGCCGAGCTCGAGCGCAAGATCTCCGAGACCGTGCCCGGCCCCGAGCTCGACCAGCTCCTCGAGCGCTACGGCCATGCGCAGGATCGCTTCGAGCGCCTGGGCGGCTACGAGCTCGAGGCACGCGCCAAGCAGATCCTGGGCGGCCTGGGCTTTCCGGTGGAGGACTTCGACAAGCCGGCGTGCGACTTCTCCGGCGGCTGGCAGATGCGCATAGCCCTCTCCAAGCT
>CALUJT010000065.1 GCA_944321005.1 uncultured Atopobiaceae bacterium
AAGCGCCGCAAGGACGACGTCCCGGCCAAGGTCGCCACGATCGAGTACGACCCCAACCGCTCCGCCCGCATCGCGCTGCTCCACTACGTTGACGGCGCCAAGGCCTACATCCTCTGCCCCGAGGGCCTGCACGTGGGCGACACCGTCCTGTCCGGCACCAAGGACGTGGACATCAAGCCCGGCAACTGCATGCCGCTCTCCGAGATCCCCGTCGGCACCCTGGTTCACGCCGTCGAGTTCCAGCCCGGCAAGGGCGCCGCTATGGCCCGCGCCGCCGGCACCTCCGTCCAGCTCATGGGCAAGGACAACGGCTACGCCGTCCTCCGCATGCCCTCCTCCGAGCTTCGCCGCGTCCTTCTCACCTGCCGCGCCACCATCGGCGAGGTGGGCAACGCCGACCACTCCAACATCGTCGTCGGCAAGGCCGGCCGCAGCCGCTGGGCCGGCGTCCGCCCGACCGTCCGTGGTACCGTCATGAACCCGGTCGACCACCCGCACGGCGGCGGCGAGGGCAAGAACCACACCTCCGGCCGTCCGTCCGTGACGCCCTGGGGCAAGCCGACGAAGGGTTACAAGACGCGCGACCCGAAGAAGGCCTCCAACCGCCTGATCATCCGTCGCCGCAAGTCCAAGTAGCCGCAACACGAGTAGTAGGAGATAGAAAGCATGAGCAGAAGTCTCAAGAAGGGCCCGTTCGTGGAGACTCGCCTCCTCGCGCGTGTCGCCGCTCAGAACGAGGCCGGCACCAAGGAGGTCATCAAGACCTGGTCGCGCTCCTCGACCATCTTCCCGGAGATGGTGGGCCACACGATCGCCGTTCACGACGGCCGCAAGCACGTGCCCGTGTACGTCACCGAGTCCATGGTCGGGCACAAGCTGGGCGAGTTCGCCCCCACCCGCACCTTCCGTGGTCACAAGGAAAAGTAGGGGGTAGGAAGCTAACATGCCTCAGAACACCAACACCAACGAGGTCCGCGCGACGGCCAAGTACGTCCGCGTCGCCCCTCGCAAGGCTCGCGCCGTCGTCTCGCTGATCCGCAACCTCCCGGTTGCCAAGGCCCTCGAGGTCCTGCAGTTCTCCACCCGCGCCGCCTCCGTCGACGTGGCCAAGGTCCTGCGCTCCGCGATCGCCAACGCCGTCAACAACAACGGCCTGCGCGAGGACAACCTCGTCGTCAAGCTCGCCTACGTTGACGAGGGCCCCACGCTCAAGCGCATCCGTCCGCGCGCCAAGGGTTCCGCTTCCCGCATCAACAAGCGCATGAGCCACATCACCGTCGTCGTCGCTCCTCGAAAGGAGGCGTAGGGAAAGCATGGGTCACAAGGTTCAGCCTACTGGCTTCCGTCTCGGCATCACCGAGGAGTGGCGTTCCCGCTGGTACGCCGATAAGAACTACGCCGAGAACCTCGGCAACGATCTTGCCATCCGCAAGTATCTCGAGAAGCGCCTTGCCAAGGCCGCCCTTTCCCGCGTCGACATCGAGCGCGCCGGCGACAAGGTCAAGGTGACCATCTACACCGCCCGCCCGGGCATCGTCATCGGCAAGAAGGGCGCCGACATCGACGTCCTGCGCGCCGACCTCGAGAAGGTCGCCGGCGTGAGCAAGGGTCAGGTCGCCGTTGACGTCGTCGAGGTCAAGCGCCCCGAGCTCGACGCCAACCTGGTCGCCCAGTCCATCGCCGAGCAGCTCGAGCAGCGCGTCGCCTTCCGTCGCGCCATGCGCAAGGCCGTGCAGTCCGCCCGCAAGGCCGGCGCCAAGGGCATCCGCATCCAGTGCTCCGGCCGCCTCAACGGCGCCGAGATGGGCCGTCGCGAGTGGTACCGCGAGGGTCGCGTGCCCCTGCACACCCTGCGTGCCGTGATCGACTACGGCCAGTCCACCGCTCGCACCACCATGGGCGCCTGCGGCATCAAGGTTTGGATCTACCTCGGCGAGAAGCTCCCCGGCCAGCCCACGCCCCGTCCGGCGCTTGAGGGCTCCAGCCGTCCCCGTCGTGGTCGCAACGAGAGGAGGAACCGCTAATGCTCGCTCCTAAGCGCGTTCTTCACCGCAAGGTCCAGCGCGGCTCCATGAAGGGCCACGCCAAGGGCAACACTGAGCTGCACTTCGGCAGCTACGGCATCCAGGCCCTCGAGGCTCACTGGATCACCAACCGTCAGATCGAGGCCTGCCGTGTCGCCATGACCCGCTACATGAAGCGTGGCGGCAAGGTCTGGATCACCATCTTCCCGGACAAGCCCATCACCAAGAAGCCGGCCGAGACCCGCATGGGCTCCGGCAAGGGCAACCCCGAGGAGTGGGTGGCCGTGGTCAAGCCGGGCCGCATCATGTTCGAGATCGACGGTGTCGCCGACGAGGTCGCTCGTGAGGCCCTGCGTCTTGCTCAGCACAAGCTGCCCATCAAGACCAAGATCGTCGCCCGCACCGAGTCCGGCGAGGAGGCATAGCCACAATGAAGTACACCGAGATTAAGGCCATGAGCGACGACGAGCTCGCCAAGAAGCTGGAGGAGGGCCGCGCCGAGCTCTTCAACCTCCGCTTCCAGATGGCCACGAGTCAGCTTGACAACACGGCCCGCGTCAAGACCGTGAAGAAGGACATCGCGCGCGTCCTCACCGAGCAGCGCGCCCGTCAGATCGCTGCGGAGAAGTCCGCCGCGCAGAACTAGATCGCAGGAGAATGACTTATGGCTGAGACCGAGAAGAGGAACTCGCGCAAGGTCGTCACCGGGACGGTCGTCTCCATTTCTGGCGACAAGTCCATCACGGTGAAGATCGACTACCGCAAGCGTCACCCCAAGTACGGCAAGATGATGACCATCTCGAAGAAGCTCCACGCTCACGACGAGAAGAACGAGTGCGGCATCGGCGACCTCGTTACCGTCATGGAGACCCGCCCGCTGTCCAAGACCAAGCGCTGGCGTCTCGTGGAGATCGTCGAGCGCGCCAAGTAAGTATCAGTGACGAGCCCAACCCACGTGCGTCGCTCGCGTGGACGCACCTCTGGGTGGGCACACGTTCGGAGGAACACCAATGATTCAGATGGAGACCATGCTCAACGTCGCTGACAACAGCGGCGCCCGACGCGTGAAGTGCGTCAAGGTCCTCGGTGGCTCCAAGCGTCGCTACGCCGGCCTGGCCGACGTCATCATCGGCGCCGTTCAGGAGGCCACGCCTGGCGGACAGGTGAAGAAGGGCGACATCGTGCGCTGCGTCATCGTGCGCACCGTCAAGGAGACCCGCCGCAAGGACGGCAGCTACATCCGCTTTGACCAGAACGCCTGCGTCCTGGTCAACAAGGATGGCGAGCCCAAGGGCACCCGTATCTTCGGGCCCGTCGCCCGCGAGCTCCGCGACCACCGTTACATGAAGATCGTCTCGCTCGCGCCTGAGACGCTCTAGGGAGTGAGGACGAATGGCTAAGATGCATGTGAAGACCGGCGACAAGGTCGTCGTTCTCTCCGGTAAGGACAAGGGCAAGGAGGGCACCATCCTCCGCGCCAAGCCCGCTGAGGGCAAGGTCATCGTCGAGGGCGTCGCCGTTGCCAAGAAGGCCGTGCGCCCCAACGCCCAGAACCAGCAGGGAGGCATCATCGAGCAGGAGGCCTTCATCGACGCCTCCAACGTCATGCTCGTCTGCCCCACCTGTGGCAAGCCCACCCGCGTTGGCCACGATGTCGACGACGAGGGCAAGAAGGTCCGCGTCTGCAAGAAGTGCGGCGCCAAGTTCTAGGAGCTTGACCTAGCGCAAACGGGGAAGGCCCCCAGATTTCCTACGAGGTGTGCTCTCACGAGATGAACTTCTCCGGAAATCTGGGGGCCTTCCTGCGTTAGCGCACAGGACCCTGACCGCAAACGGAGTTGACGGGGCGTTATGAGACGAGGACGTATTTGCGGTTGCGGCTTGTCTCGGCGGCGGTTGCGGCAACCTTGCCCTGTTCGATGAGTTTGGGGAGGAGATAGCGAATCCGGGCGATGTCCACGCCTATGCGCTCGGCGAGCTCTCGGGCGCTCGTGAGGCGCTGCCCGTCTAGCTCGATCAAGATTTTCTGCTCAAGGAAGAGCGAGTCCTCGCGCTTCGTAGGGGGCGCGCCCTCGCTCGTCGACAGCGCTCGCGGGCAGGAGGTGGGGGCACCAAGCGTGAGGGCGCCAGGCGCTTCCCGGCGCAGGATGACCGTGAATGAGTCCGCAGCGACGTAGAACTCGGGTGCGGGCAGCGAACGCGCCTTCATCTCTTGCAGCATGAAGCGGATGCCGGAGCCCTGGTTCTCGACGATGTAGCCGCCTCCGAGCTCAAGGGGCACAGCGCCCATGAGGCTCATGAGGCGAGGATTGCGACAGCGTGAGGTTCCGTCGTCAAGCGAGTCGAGAGTCTTGCCTCCCCAGAGGCCGCCGGGGTTGCGTACCTCGATGCGATCGGGGTAGACGTCGACGCTCACTGCCTCGCCGGTGTAGAGAGGCGCGTACTCACGGTGCAGCAGCGCGTTGGAAAGGGCCTCGCGCAGGACTTCCTCGGGAATCTCCCACTCGTCACGGCGCCTCAGCCCACTAATATGAGAGGCCTTGCGTAGGTTGCGAGCGAGCACGGCCATCGAGCTCTCGACGCATGCCGAGATGGGCCCGTCACAGAGCTGACGGTCAATGAATCGCGGCTTTCCCGGTGAGGACTTTTCCATGCCGGGATGAACGGCAACGTCTACTAGCAGACGCGGATAGAACTGCTGCGGGTACAGGCCCGCTGCTAGAAGGCCCGCAAGGCGAATGGATCCGTCCCCAGACATGATGCCGAGGCGCTCGAGCATGGCTGCCTCGGTGTCCGCCCCCTTGAAGACACGTGAGCTTTGTCTCCTGCGCGTTGAGATGATGGTGTCGAGAAGGTCGCGGTCAAGGTCGGCGAGGCGTGCATCCTTGACGAGTGCCGACTCGGCGTCGTTGGGGAGAAGGGCTCCCTGCATCTCAAATAGCTCCGAAGGCGACAGCCTGACGTCTTTGTCATCGATGCGCTTGTAGCTCCCGCCCTGGATTCCCCGGGCCCGAATGTAGCAGGGCTTTTGACGAAGGTCGAGCTCGGAGATGCTGGCAACAAGAATTTGGCAGCCGTCGACCTCCATGCGCGAAAGCTCGTAACGAGGGGGATTGGCCAGGCGTCCCAGCTGTCCGCCGTCGCCCATGCCGGATACAAACTGATCGCGGACACGCTCGAGCTCAAAGCCTTCAACAGGCAAAAAGCCCGAGCGCTCGTCAAGGCCAAGCACTATGAGGCCGCCAGCAGTGTTGGCAAAGGCGCTCACGGATTCCCAGACGCTGCTCCCAAGCTCGTGCTCGCAGGCCTTGACCTCGACCATGCCGTCATCGGTGCCCTGTTCGCGTAGACGGCGAACGATGTCCTCGATTTCGACGGTGCCCATGCTGCCCCCATCTCTCAGCTTCTCTCAACTATAGAGCATTTCTCTCAAATCTGAGAGACAATCTTAGAGAAGTTGAGAGAGGAGGTCACGCCCCATCGAGAGCCGACATTTCTGTACGCAGCACGGGCACTCAACAAAAGCCCTCAACAAAAGCCCTCAACGTATGCGCAGGTCAGCGAGTCGCTCGTTCTTCTCGCCTTGTCAGGCGATCTGGCAGTGTGCAGAAAACTCGGAGTTCAGCGGGGCACGCTCAGCCCTGCAGTCGGGCGAGGGCCTCGCGCAGCTCGGGGATGCGGCGGCGACTCGTGTCCACGGGGGTGCCGTCGCGCAGGGTCACGCCCTCGGTCGAGATCGAGCGCACCATCTCCAGGTTCACGATGACGGAGCGGTGGCAGTACGCGAAGCGGCCCTCCGGAAGCTGAGAGAAGATCTCGCCGAGCGAGGAGCCGATGCGCACGCTCTCGCCGTCAGCGAGGTGGACGACGCGCATGCGGTTGGCGGACTCGATGTAGGCGATGTCGCTGGGCAGGAGGCTCACGGCCTGGTGCGACGACGCGAGCACCACGGGGGCCTCGTCGTTCTTCTCGTCACGCGTCGTCGGGGCGCCGCTGCCCGCGGCGGCCTCGCGCTCGAGCTCCTCGAGGCGCCTGCGCGCCGCCGCAAGGTCGCTCATCAGCTCGACCTTGTGGGCGCGCTCGCGCTCCAGGGCCCCCAGGAGCAGGGCGCGCCTCCGGGAGTCCTCGCTCACGGTCTTCACCGTGCGCAGCGCCCACCAGATGACCAGCACCGTTGCGACGCCGACGGATATGCGGAGCGTCTCGTAGAGCCACTCGTAGGGCAGGGGGATGAGCTCTCCGCCCAGAACCAGTGCGGCAACGAGGAGGGCCGGCAGGCACGCCATCTGCCACCAGGCGCGCGACTCCACGGGCTTGGCAAAGATGCCCCGGGCGTAGCGCATGAGGATGGCCATGGGGACAAAGAGGGCGATGTTCACCAGCGTCATCACGAGCAGGCGCTCAGGAAGGTAGCGATAGCCGTCGTAGCCCAGGTCCAGCAGGGCCGAGATGATGTACTGGACCAGCGACGCAAGGTAGCCGTAGCACATCACCACCACTATGACGAAGGCCTTCTGAGCTGCCGGCGCGTCGACCCTGCGCACGTAGAGCGCGCAGAGCGCGGCTACCGCGGCGAGAAACACGACGTTTTGGGCGGCGAGGCGCGGGAAGTAGTAGAGCTCGTCCCCAAGCATCATCGTGGAGGCTGCCACAAACGGCGCGAGCATCGCCGCGCATATGAGGGCGGCGAGCGCGTACGTGCGCCGGCCGCCGCGCAGCCTCCCCGCAAACGGGATGAGGCACAGGGCCGCGCACGGCACTATTTGGACGAGAAACCCCGCGGCGCTGCGCAGGGCGAGCTGCAAGACAAACGGCAAGAACGACCTCCCGGGCAAAACGAACGCAGCCACCCATTGTAGTGCGCCTCTCGTCGGGGCGCTCGTCGGGGTCAAATTAAACGTTCTATCGAGCTTCCTATTGAGCCGCCTATCGAGCTATCAATCCGCCCGAGCGTGAGTTTTTGGCAGTTTGGAGCCTTCCGGGGGAGCCAAAACCGCCAAAAACTCACGCTCGGGCGCGTGCGTCTGCCTGTTGGAGGAGTAGGCGCCGCTCGTTCTTCTCGCCCGTTGGTGGGGCTGGTGCTCTCGGCCTCGGGTTTCGGTCACCTCAAGAAATGTACGAGCGTCTCGGGCAAAGACAATTGCTGGCGATAAGTACGAAAGTCAAGACATATAGCGCGCGCGAGACGCTCGTACATTTCCTGGAGGGCGCGCGGCCAGTGTCGCCGGAGGGCGCCCCGGGAACGCCGTGTGCCGGCGCCCCCGGGGCCTCGCGCGTGCCTACTCGTCGTCCTTCTTGAGGATCTTCTCGATCTCGGCGATGTAGAGGTGGTGGTAGCCGCCTCCCGAGCCGTCGGCGCGGTTCTCGCCGCCGTACCACTTGGACGTGAACTCGGAGTTGCCGAGGAAGTCCTCCTCCCTGAGCTGTGAGACGCAGAGCTTTCGGCAGATGAAGGCGAGGCGCGCCTCGGTGAAGTAGGGGGTGTCGTCCTCGTGGGCAACGGTGAGGCCGCACTCCTTGACCTTGTCGTAGTCGCGTCCGGACTTGGTGCCGCAGAAGCCGAGGACCTTGCGGTACTGCTTGTCAAAGACGGTGAGGGAGAAGGTGTCCGCCTGGGAGGCGATCTCGTGCGTGTAGCGCTCGGGGCGCACGGCGCAGATCACCACGGGACGCTGCCAGAGGATGCCCATCGTGGCCCAGGCCACGGTCATGGGGTTGACCACGCCGTCGTGCTCGGCGGTCATGAGGAACCAGTCCTTGTCGATGAGGTGAAAGACGTTCTCGTCAAACTCCTCGGGCTTGATGACGCTGTAGCTCATGTGATGCTCCTGTCTCAACGTGGCTCGACTCCGTCTGCCGCTAGCCCTCGACGAGATAGCTCTTGAGCTCGTCGAGGGACATGCCCGCGATCCCAAGGTCCTCGAGCGAGCGACCCGTCTCCCAGCAGTCCTCCTCCAGAAGGACGCCGCCCAGGCTCACGAGCGAGTCCATGACGGGCGTGGGAACGCCCACGAGGTGCGCGAGCTTTGCCCAGGAGGCGATGCGTAGGGGATGTCCTCGGAGTAGTAGCGGTTCTTGAGGCTGTCCGGCCCCACGATCTTGGCGAAGTTGGGGTCGCTTGCGATGGCCTCCTCGATGGAGTCGGTCTCCACGGCGCCTCCCACGCCGTGGGCCGCGATGTCGGAGGCGTAGCCAAAGGCGTCGAGAAGGGCGATGCGCTCTGCGTCCACGGCGTCCGTGAGGCGCGCGACGCAGCTCGTGAAGCCCTCGGTGTAGAAGTGGAAGTCGCCCCTGGCGTACTCGATGCGGCCGGCGTTGAGGATGCAGCCGGGGACGTGGATGATGGGGTTGAGGCTGGAGAGGCCGCAGGCCACGACGCTCTCCACGGCCTCGAGGCCCGGGAAGACGCCGTCGAGCTCGGCCATGACCTCGTCCGTCCTGGAGGCGGGCATGACGCCCACCTTGAGCGGGTCGAAGCGGCTCATGACGAGGGACTTGCCGGGGCCGAGCAGGCGCGTGGCGTAGGGGAGGGTGTTGGTCTCCGCAACGGCTACGCCCTTGACGCCGCGCTCGCGGAAGGCGCGCCAGAACATGAGGGAGCCAAAGGTGCCGGGGAGCACGACGACGATCTGCCCGGGGCGGACGACTTCGGCGAGCTTATCGGCGTAGGCGCCGTGCGCAAAGGCGGGGACGGCAACCAGGATGAGCTTGACGTCGGAAATGGCGGCCTCGAGGTCGCTCGTGACCATCGCGAGCCTTGCCGTGCCCTGTCCGGCAGCGCCGGAGAGCTCGATGGTGCCGGTGTCAAAGACGGTCTGCATGTTGGGCGCAAAGCGCTCGTCCTCATAGAGGTTGACCTCGTAGCCTCGCAGCGTGAGGTCCGCCGCTGCGGCGTGGGCTCCGTTGCCTCCGCCGAGCACCGCGATTCGTGCCATGAGAGTGCCTTTCTCCTCGTGATGGGAATAGAGCCAAGGCTTTTTAACATGGGCTGACTTTCTCGGGGCGACCTATGGGGCGAGCGGCCGCAAGTAGTTGTTAAGCGGCGTAGCTTGTTATGTCAGCGGGGAACGGAGGAGTGGGGGCGGCCTCGAGGCCGCGAATGTGAACGTCCCGCGCATGTGGAGGACGGGCTGGAATTTCTGTGTGCGAAGGCATAAACTGTTTCCTTGCGTCTGTAGGTAGGGAGAGTTCTGCCTCGGACGCATGACAAGGCTCCCGGACCGCCGACCCGGGAGGTACGAGGTTGGAAACCCCGTGCTGAGAACCCCAGGAGTTAAGGAGAAGGACATGGCAGACAAGTACGTCCCCCGTCTCAAGGAGCAGTACTTCGCCACCGTGCGTGACGAGCTCCAGAAGCAGTTCAACTACACCAACGTTCACCAGATTCCCAAGATCGAGAAGATCGTCGTGAACATGGGCGTCGGCGAGGCCGCCACGGACGCCAAGGCCATCGACGGCGCCGTTGCCGACCTGCGTGCCATCACCGGCCAGCAGCCGCTCGTGACCCACGCCCGCAAGTCCATCGCCACCTTCCACCTGCGCGCCGGCATGCCCATCGGTGCCAAGGTCACCCTCCGCGGCGACCGCATGTGGGAGTTCTTCGATCGCCTGATCTCCATCGCCATCCCGCGCATCCGCGACTTCCGCGGCATCTCCCCGAAGAGCTTCGACGGCCGTGGCAACTTCTC
>CALUJT010000066.1 GCA_944321005.1 uncultured Atopobiaceae bacterium
GTCTCGAGCCGCCAGATCCAGGCCTTCTGCATGGGCGAGCACGGCGACTCCATGTTCATCCCCACCTCGCGCATCTCCGTCGAGGGCATCGGCCTGCGCGAGTACCTGTCCCTGCGCGACGACGTGGTGGACACCATCGACTTCGACGACGTCATGCGCCGCGTGCGCGAGTCCGGCGCCGCGATCATCGCGGGCAAGGGCTGCACCGAGTTCGGCATCGCCTCCGTGGTGTCCGCGCTCGTGACCTCGATCCTGCACAACGAGAAGCGCGTGGTTCCGCTGTCCGCCCACCTCGACGGCGAGTACGGCGAGTCCGGCATCTCCGCCGGCGTGCCGTGCGTCATCGGCAGCACCGGCGTCGACTCCGTGCTCGAGATTGACCTCTCCTACGACGAGCGCCGTGCGATGCGCAAGTCCTGCTCGATCATCCGCGACTACTGCGAGAAGGTCATGCCCGCGGAGGCGTAGCCTTGGCTTGTTGCTGCGACGACGGCGCCCCCGCCTGACGGGTCTCAGGCGGGGGCGCTATTGCTGTCTGGGAGACGGGTCGGAAATTAACGGGGTTTGGCTTGCTGAAAATATAACGCCAACTGGGAAAACAGGCTCGCTCCCCGCGATTTCAGCAAGCCAAACCCCGTTAATTTCCGAGTCGTCGGGAGCCGCTTACCAATTCGTCACCTGCATCTTGCCGGGGGGGGGTTCTCCTGGCGTACAATGGCGCGCGCGTCTGCTGCGGACGCCAGAGATGGGAGACTCATGATCAAGATAGACCACGTGTCCAAGTCCTATGATGGTGGCGCCACCTGCGCGGTGCGCGACCTCACCCTTGAGATTCGCTCCGGAGAGATCTTCGGCCTGCTCGGTCCCAACGGCGCTGGCAAGTCCACGCTGCTCAACATGCTCGCCGGCGTGCTCGCGCCCACCTCGGGCACAATCGAGCTCGACGGCGTCAACGTGATGACCGACCCGCTCGCCGCCAAGCGGAACCTCTGCTTCGTGAGCGACTCGCCCGACCACCTGCTCCGTCTCAAGGGCCACGAGTTCCTGCGCTTCATCGCGGACGTCTACGAGGTGCCGGATGCCGTGCGCGGCCCGCGCATCGAGGAGCTCGCGCATGAGTACGGCATGGAGGGTGAGCTCGACAACCAGATTCAAAGCTACAGTCATGGCATGCGGCAGAAGATGATGATCATGGGGGCGCTTCTGCCGGACCCTGACGTCTGGATCCTGGACGAGCCCATGACCGGCCTCGATCCCAAGGCGTCGTGGCTGCTCAAGCAGTCCATGCGCCGCCATGCGGACGCCGGCAAGACCGTGCTCTTCTCCACGCACGTGCTCGACGTGGCCGAGAAGGTCGTGGACCGCGTGGGCGTGATCGCGCACGGCGAGCTGCTCTTCGTGGGAACCGTCGACGAGATGCGCGAGCACTTCCGCAGCAACGGCTCGCTCGAGGAGATGTTCCTCGAGCTCACGTCCGAGAACTCGCCGTTCGCCCATGCCGCTGAGTTGGCTGGCGAGAAGGACGGCGACGCTTCCGCCTCGACGGAGGCCCGCTGATGGCGCGCACGGTCGCCCAGGGGTTCTCCTGGAAGCAGTTCAGGGTGATGCTGCGCGTGGTGACCAAGGGCGAGCAGCACCTGGACTCCACCGGCATGGGCATGGGGGACGACGGCACCGAGAAGCGCCACGGGTTTTGGGGCTCGCTCGGCGCGGGCGCGCGCAAGGTTGCCATGGGCTTCCTGTTCCTGCTGCTCGCGGCCATGTTCTTCATGATGGGCTGCATGCTGGGAGAGGCGGGCGTCACCCCGTACCAGGCGTTCAGCCTCTGTGTGGTCTCTCTGGTTGGTCTCACGGCGCTCACCGGCCTCTACCAGGCCGTGAACATCCTCTACTTCGTGCGTGACCTCGGGTACTATCTGACGCTTCCCATCTCGGCCACGACAATCATGTGGGCCAAGCTCGCACATTTCCTGGGGATGTCGCTGTTCGGTGACCTCATCATCCTGCCCGTTGGCCTGGGCTGCCTCTTCTCCGTGGGTGCCGCGCCGGGGACGTGGGCTGCCATGACCCTTGCCTTTGTCCTGGCGGCGGTGGCGGTCAACCTCGCGCTCGTGATCGTGTGCGTGCCCATCATGCGCTTCTCGCGCTTCGCGCACGACAAGGACCTCTTCTCGCGCGTCTTCGGAGGGCTCATCATCGTGCTCGCGCTCGCCATTGGCGTAGGCAGCCAGTTCGCCTTCCAGGGTGACGGGCTCGTCTCGCTCGCTTCCGGTGCGGGAGGGCTGCTCTCCGGAGGCGTCCCCGCCGTCGTGATGGGTCTGCTGTGCCCGCCGTCGCTGCTCGCGAGGCCGGTTGTGGAGGGCGATGCGCTCGCTGTCCTAGGTGGCCTTCTGGGCATGCTCGCGAGCGTGGCGGTATACGCGGCCGTCCTCTCCGCCGTTGCGCGCCGGTGGTACTTCGAGGGCGTCCAGGCGCTCCAGGGCGCGGGCGGGAAACGCGGCCGTCGCGTCCAGGGCGCCGAGCTCACGCAGGCCACGCGCACCCGTGGCGCGTTTGCCGCCAACCTCAGCCGCGACTGGAAGATGATGGCGCGCGTGCCCGTGTTCTTCAACCAGTTTGTCCTGAGCTCGCTGCTCATGCCGCTCTACTTCATCGTCATCGCGGTGGTGAGCGGCGCCGTGGGCGTCTCCCAGGCAACCGACGCCGGAATGGACCCCTCCGCGCTGCTCGAGATGGCGCGCTCCCTCACGGCGCTTCTCACCTTCGACAGCCCCGCGCTCGCGTGGTGCGCGATGGGAGTGCTCTTCTTCGGTCTCTTCCTCGGCTTCTCCGCCTACTCATTCACCATGGGCGTGAGCAGGGACGGCGAGGACTTCTTCTTCCTGCGCGGTCTCCCCATGAACTGGAGCGCGTACCTCGCGGCGAAGTTCGTCTCGCCGTTTGCGCTCTCCACGGTGCCGATGCTCGTGCTCATTGTGGTCGCGCTCGTGGTGCTGGGCGTGCCCGCGGCGGCGGGCGCTTACCTCGTGGCGTTCTACCTGGGTGCCACGGCGACCCTCGGCCTGCTCTCCCTGGGCCTGGGCGCGCGCTTCCCGCGACTCACATGGGACAACGAGGCCCAGCTCGTCAAGGGCGGCGGGGCCACGCTCATGGTCTTCGCGGGGCTTCTCGTGGGCGTCGTCGTGATGGTGCTCCCGGCGCTCGCGCTGCTGGCGGGCGTGCTCTGGAACGTGCTGGCGGTCCCGGTGGCGCTGGGCCTTGCGCTTGCGATCTTCGTTGCGGAGTGCGCGCTGCTTGCGTGGTGGGTGCTCGGGCCCTGCGCGCGCAGCCTCTCCCGCCGCGAGCGCTAATGCGACAATCTAGGCTGTAGCCGTTATCCCGTCACCCGTCCCAAAGGAGGGCGCGCATGGAGGTCGGCATTCCGGGCGAGGGTCCGGAGCCCCCGCAGTCCCCGGAGCCCCAAAGGCCTCGCCCCGGCGCCGGTCATGCGGCGAGGTGGGCGCTCGCGGCTGTGGGCGCCGGCTTCGCCTACCTGCTTGCGCAGATCGTCGTCCTCGTGGCGATAGAGCTCGCGCTGCCCTCGACGGACATCGACCGGCTGGCCTTCGTTGCCACCGTGGCGAGCCTCGTCCTCGCGGCGCTCTGGTGGCGCCGCCTCAGGCCGCGGGCGCGCCTGCGCCGCGAGACCGCCCGTCCTTCTCGCCCGGGGCGTCGCATCCTTCTTGCATGCACGCTGCTCGTGCTGGGAGTTGTGCTGCAGGTGACGCTCTCCGTGGCGCTCACGATGGTGCTGCCGCTCTTTCCCGAGGTGATGGACTTCTACCTAGAGCTCATGGAGCTTGCGGGCGTCTCGGGGCCGACGGACCTCGTGACGTTCGTTGACCTGGCCGTGCTGGCTCCCGCCGCCGAGGAGGCGATCTGTCGCGGCGTCATCTTCGAGTTCTGCCTGCGCGCGACTTGCCCGGAGCCGCGTCCCGCGGCGCGCGACGAGGTCCCGGCCGCGCGCTTCTGGGCCGCCAACGTCGTCCAAGCGCTGATCTTCGGCATCATGCACCTCAACATCGTCCAGGGGGTCTACGCGTTTGCCCTGGGCCTGCTGCTTGGGTGGCTCGTGCGACGCACGGGGAGGCTGCGTGCCGCCGTCCTTCTCCACATGGCCGTGAACGGGGCGTCCGAGCTCATGGGAGCCTTGGACCCGCTGCTGGGCGATGCCCTCGTGCCCGCCCTCGTGGTCGGTGGCCTGGCTTCTGCCGCGCTGGTGTGGGTCGTCGCGCATCTCACCACCGAGCGCCCTGGCAACGCCGACGCGGTATAGTGTCACCACTGCCGCGCCCGAGAAAGGAACCAGATGCCCGTACAAGAACCGGACTTCAAGGACTTCTTCGAGCAGCTCAAGCGTGAGGTCGGGACGGCCTCGTCGCAGAGCGGCTCCCTTGTGGAGCAGATGGCAAAGTGGAGCCGCCGCGCGCTCGTTATTGCCGGCATCGTGCTGGTGGTGGTGTTGGCGGCGAGCTACTGGTGGTTCCATCCCGCCCTCAACCTGGGCAGTCCGCGCGTGTGGACGTGGATCTGCGGCATCTGCCTTGTGGTGATCCTGGGCCTTGCGGTGGCCGCGGCTCGCGGCACCAAGCATGCCGCCGTCCTCAAGAAGCTCATGGTCCTGCCGATCGCGGTCATCGCCGTCTTCCTGGTGGGGCTGCTCCTCTCCCAGCCCTTCGTCCCGGGCAACGCCGAGCGCTACGCCACGGTGCTCCAGACCACGGACGGCGACTTCGCCACGGACATCGAGCAGGTCGACTACGCCGACGTCCCCGTGATAGACCGCGACTCCGCCATCCTCCTGGGCAACCGCGCGATGGGCTCCATCCCGGAGTACGTGAGCCAGTTCGAGATCGCGGACACCTACAGCCAGATCAACTACAACGGGCGGCCGGTGCGCGTGAGCCCTCTGGCCTACGCCGACCTCTTCAAGTGGCTCTCCAACCGCGACTCCGGCATCCCTGCATACGTGCTGGTGGACATGGTGACGCAGGAGGCCGAGGTCGTGCGCCTTGAGCAGCCGATCCTCTACTCGGACTCCGAGCCGCTCCTGCGCAACGTGGACCGTCACGTGCAGCTCTGCTACCCCACGTACATGTTCGACCAGAAGTCCTTCGAGCTCGACGACGAGGGCAACCCCTGGTGGGTCTACCCGGTGCAGCGCAAGACCATCGGTCTCTTTGGCGGCACCACCGTCGCGCGCGTGGTGCTCGTGAACGCCTGCACGGGCGAGACTCAGGACTTCGCTGTGGAGGAGTGCCCCACCTGGGTGGACCGCGCCTACCCGGCCGACCTGCTCATAGAGCAGTACAACTGGAGCGGCGCCTACCAGGGCGGCTGGCTCAACTCGTGGCTGGGCCAGGAGGGCGTGGTGCGCACCACGAGCGGCACCAACGGTGAGCTCGGCTACAACTACCTGGCGCAGGGCGAGGACATCTACCTCTACACGGGCGTGAGCTCCGTGACGGCCGACAACTCCAACGTGGGCTTCATCCTGGTGAACCAGCGTACCGGCGACTCTCGCTACTACGCGCTGTCCCAGGGCGGCGCCACCGAGGACTCCGCGATGGCGTCGGCGGAGGGTCAGGTCCAGCACCTCGGCTACCAGGCGACCTATCCGCTCCTGCTCAACGTGGCGGGTCAGCCCACGTACTTCATGGCGCTCAAGGACGCCGCCGGCCTCGTGAAGATGTACGCGATGATCAACGTGGAGCAGTACCAGAGCGTGGCGACGGGCTCCACGGTGGGGGAGTGCCAGGAGGCCTATCTCGGGATGCTCGCCGCTGACGGGCTGCTCGCGGAGGAGGATGCCGCCACGTCGACGCACGAGGTCACGGGCACCATCGCGAGCGTGGCCCAGGCCGTGATCGAGGGCAACTCGCACTTCTACGTGACCCTCGAGGGCGACGAGACGATCTACGACTTTGCCCTGCCCGGGCTCGTGGAGATCGTGACGTACGCCCCGGGCGACACGATCTCGTTCAGCTGCGCCGAGAAGAACGACGACGTGGCAACCGTCACGGTGACTGAGCTGGCGTAACCCCACCCGCGGGTTGCCCCGCCCCATTGCCCCGTGCTCAGACAGCTTCGCCGCGCAGGGAGCGCGCGGCTGCAGGACTGCGCGCGGTACAATGGGGCGGGGCTCTGTCGCTGGCGGTGTTTGCGGGGCCCGGCGGCCCTGCTCCGCGCGCAGTTCCGCATGAGCCGAAGGCCACTTAACGTGGCCTTCGTGCGAAGAGGACTGTTTGAGCACGGAGCAGGGCCACCGGGCCCTGGGGCGGGCGCTTGGCCGCGAGTCCGTTAGCGCGGCACGCGGTCGTTGTTGATGGGTTCGTAGAAGAGGCGGGCGACCTCGGCCGGGTCGCGGGTCTGGCCGAGCGCCCACATGGTCTTTGCCACGAGGGCCTCGGTGGACATGTCGTCGCCCTTGAGGATGCCGTCCTTCTGGGCGTAGGCGTGACCGACCTCGTAGACGCCGAGGTCGAGACCCTCCTCGGGCACCTGCGTGGTCACCACGAGGGTGCGGCCCGAGTCCACCCAGTCGAAGATCGCCTCCTGGTAGGAGCCGTCGTGGTCGGGGATGCCTCCGATGCCGAAGGTCTCGAGGATTACCGCGTCGTAGTCGCGGCGCAGGAGGTCGAAGATGCTCGGGCGCAGCTCGGGCGTGAGCTTGAGCACGATCACGCGCTCGTTCAGGGTGTCGTAGAAGCGCGGCGCCCCGCCGTTCTTCTCGGCAAGGGGGGCGCCGGCAGGACGTACGATTCTGCCGCCTCGGATGTAGGCCACCGAGGGGTAGTTCATGCTCGTGAACGCGTTGAAGCTCATGGTGCGCTGCTTGTGGGCGCGCGTCCCGCAGATGGCCTTGCCTCCGAAGACCACGTTGACGTCGCGGCTCTGGTCGTCGCAGGCATAGAGGACGCTGTGGTAGATGTTGAGCTTGGCGTCTGTGAAGGGGTTTGCCATGGGCTGCTGGGAGCCCGTGAGCACGATGGGCTTCTCGCTCGCGCGAACGAGGTAGGAGAGGGCGGCGGCGGTGTAGGCCATCGTGTCGGTGCCGTGCAGGATGACGAAGCCGTCGTAGTCATCGTAGGCGTCGCGGACGGAGCGCGCGATCTCCAGCCAGTCGCGCGGGCGCATGTTGGTGCTGTCGATGTTCATGGGCTGGACAAAGTCCAGCTCGCAGAGGGTGTCGAGCAGGGGCACCTGACGCGCGAGCTCGGGGCCCGTCATGGTTGGGGCCAGACCGGAGCCGTCCTCTGTGGAGGCTATGGTTCCGCCGGTGGCGATCATGAGAACCCGCTTCATGCGCGCTCGCCTCCCAGGAGAAAGCGGCGGATGGCCTCGGCGCAGCCGTCGTGGTCGTTGTCCGCCACGACGACGTCCGCCTCGGCGAGCGCCTCCTCGGTGGCGTTGCCCATCGCCACGCCGAGGCCGGCGACGCGCAGCATGGGGAGGTCGTTCTCCGCGTCGCCCACGGCGATGGTGGCCTCGCGGGGGATGCCGAGGAGCTCGGCCAGGGCAAGGAGCCCGGAGCCCTTGGTCGCCCCGGCGGGCGAGAACTCGATGCTCGCGTCCTCGGAGTAGGCGATCTCCACGGGAAGGCTCTCGGTGCGCTCGCGCAGCCCGTCGCGCGCCGCGGGGTCGGCGAGGTGGAAGATGAACTTCTGGACGCTCGTGGCGGGATCGAGCAGCTTTGCCATGACGTCCTCGACGGGCGTCGCGGTCGCGTCGTAGAGGCCGCGGTAGACGCCCATGCGGTAATGGTCCATTCGCTCGAGGTGGGAGGTCTGGCAGTACATCTCCGCCCCGGAGAAGACGTCGGTCATGGCGTCGTCGTCCCCGAGGGCGTCCACTGCGGCGGCGATGGTCTCGTGCCCGAAGGAGCTCGTGGAGAGGACGCGGTGCTCCTCGATGTCGTAGAGCACGGTGCCGTTGCAGCAGATCGCGTAGCGCACGTGCCCGAAGCTCGCATGGTCCAGCTCTATCATCTTGGGACTGCGCCCGGAGCAGATGGCAACGACCTTTCCCGCCGCCACCGCGTCGTCGATGGCCTGCGTGGAGGACGGGAGCACGCGCTTTTCCGTGTCCAGCAGCGTCCCGTCCATGTCAAAGGCTATGAGCTGGTAGTCCACCGTCTCTCCTCTCGTTCGAACAGAGAAAGGATACCCCGAGCGCGGCCGGGAGTGTCGGCGGGCGCGGCTCTATTTCGGTCGACCATACAACACCCCTTCCGAAAGCCTCCTGACGGCAATTCGGGCAGGGTGTTGTATGGTCGACCGAAATAGCCGCGCTGCCGTTAAGGGCAGATAGCTCTACAACTAATATTCTTACAATTGTCACTTTATAGCCAAATCAAAACATATATACTATCCAGTATGGTTGCTATTACAGACATAACAGCATTAAGTCTTTGGGCTCATAATGGGCTTAAGAAATGGCTGGACGCTCCCATGTCCGGTAACGGGTTAGGCTGGTCGGCCGCATCTGCGAGCGAACTCTGGGGATGCGGCCTCGAAGAGCTGGGCATACGTGCCACCAAGGCCCATCCCGTACATATTCTGGTGGACTGCCAGGAACATAGGATTCAGTCCCAGCTGGTTAAGAATCACGTTTGGACGGGAACTCTGCCAGCAGGGTCTCTCTATCGTCTGGCTCCGGGAGTTCTTCTGGCGTCACCAGGGCTCTGCGTGCTTCAGGCTGCCGCGAGCTCCGGCATTCCACGTGCTGCCGCGGTGGCGATGGAGTGCATGGGTCGGTATGGCTGCGTTACTGACGAGAGGGAGTTTCTCAAGAGAGATCCTCTGCTCTCTCGCGAGGAGCTGCGGGGGTATCTTGACGGAGTGAAGGTCGGAAGCTGGGCAAGGAGGGCGCGTCGCGCTCTCGACCTTGCGCTGGAGAACAGCCGTTCTCCGCTGGAGACTAGGGCGGCGCTGACCCTCACGCTGCCTGTGGCGCTTGGAGGCTACGCTCTCCCTCGTCCCGAGATGAATCACCTTATCGTCCCGCGGGCAGAAGATTACCCCTACAGCCAGTATGCACAATACGAAGTTGACATGTGCTGGCCAGAGAGGAGAACGGTCATAGAGGTTGATAGCTATGAGTTTCACCTGAACAAGGACAAGCTCGACACCGATGCCAAGAAGAGGAATTCGCTCAAGGCCATGGGCTGGGCCGTCTCTTCGGTGACTGCGGGACAGCTTTCAGGCGATGCTCTTGACGTTCTTGTTCGTCAGATATCCAGGGATCTTGGCGTGTCTGGCGGAAGCCCGCCTCCGGGGCGTCGGGACGCGCTTGTTGACAGGCTATCCTCTTCATAAAGTTGCCGACCATACAACACCCCGCCCGAATTGCTGTCAGGCGGCTTTCGGGCGGGGTGTTGTATGGTCGGCAACTCTATAGGGGAGGATGCCCCTTAGCGGTGGTAGTACGTGTGGCGCTCGTACTTGGGCTCGCAGCAGACGTTGATGCCCAGGTTGCGATAGGTGCGCTTGTCCGCCTCGGAGAGGATGACGGAGAAGTAGGCGTCGCAGCCGGCAAGCTGCTCGAGCGCGTCCACGGTGGCCTCGGCCTGGTCATTGGTGGCCGAGGAGAGCGAGAGCGCGATGAGCATCTCGTCGGAGTGCAGGCGCGGGTTGCGGCTGCGCAGGTGCTCGGTCTTGAGGTGGC
>CALUJT010000067.1 GCA_944321005.1 uncultured Atopobiaceae bacterium
ACCCAGAAGACCATGAACGAGGCCACGATCCGTCACCGCGAGGAGCTCGCGGAGCAGATCCGCGCCCTCCAGGAGCTCGGACAGCTCGGCAAGATCTACGGCTTCGACATCTCCAAGCCCGCCAAGAACTTCCAGGAGGCCGTGCAGTGGCTGTACTTCGGCTACCTCGCCGCGGTCAAGGAGCAGAACGGCGCCGCCATGTCCATCGGCCGCAACTCCACCTTCCTCGACATCTACGCCGAGCGCGACCTCAAGGCCGGCAAGATCACCGAGGCCGAGGCCCAGGAGATCATCGACCACCTGGTCATGAAGCTGCGCATGGTCAAGTTCGCCCGCACCCCCGAGTACAACGAGCTCTTCTCCGGCGACCCGCAGTGGGTCACCGAGTCCATCGGCGGCATGGGCGTCGACGGCCGCTCCATGGTCACCAAGACCGCCTTCCGCTACCTCCACACCCTCGAGAACATGGGCACCAGCCCCGAGCCCAACCTCACGGTGCTCTGGTCCACCCGCCTGCCCGAGGCCTTCAAGCGCTACTGCGCCAAGATCTCCATCACCACGAGCTCCATCCAGTACGAGAACGACGACCTCATGCGCGTCTACCACGGCGACGACTACGCGATCGCCTGCTGCGTGTCCTCCATGCGCATCGGCAAGGAGATGCAGTTCTTCGGCGCCCGCGCCAACCTCGCCAAGTGCCTGCTCTACGCGATCAACGGCGGCGTGGACGAGATCTCCAAGAAGCAGGTCGGCCCGGCGTTCCGTCCGGTGGTGGGCGATACGCTCGACTACGACGACGTCGTCTCCAAGTACCGCGACATGATGCAGTGGCTGGCCGAGGTCTACGTCAACTCCCTCAACATCATCCACTACATGCACGACAAGTACTGCTACGAGCGCCTGCAGATGGCCCTGCACGACGAGCACGTCCACCGCTGGTTCGCCACGGGCATCGCCGGCCTCTCCGTCGTGGCCGACTCCCTCTCCGCGATCAAGTACGCCAAGGTCAAGGTCGTCCGTGACGAGACCGGCCTCGTGACCGACTACCAGGTCGAGGGCGACTTCCCCAAGTACGGCAACGACGACGACCGCGTGGACCAGATCGCCCACGACGTGGTCGAGGTCTTCATGAAGTACGTCCGCGAGACCGACACCTACCGCAACTCCGTGCCCACGACCTCGATCCTCACCATCACCTCGAACGTGGTCTACGGCAACGCCACCGGCAACACGCCCGACGGCCGCCGCGCCGGCGAGCCCTTCGCCCCGGGCGCCAACCCGATGCACCGTCGTGACACCCACGGCGCCGTCGCCTCGCTGGCCTCCGTCGCCAAGCTCCCGTTCAAGGACGCGCAGGACGGCATCTCCAACACGTTCTCCATCGTGCCCAACGCCCTCGGCAAGGACGGTGAGGTCATGTTCGGCGAGCTCGACCTCGACGCTCTCGGCGTTGACGTTGACATCCAGATCGAGAACCCCGCCCCCGACTGCGGCTGCTGCTAGTCCTGTAAGTTGGGGACAGTCCCCAATCTACAGATTCGGTAATTGTTACTTGTGCAGTGGCAATTATCGGGTACACTGTGAGAAACAGCGGGTCGCCCCTCGCGGGCGACCCATACGAGAAAGGAACTCACATGAGCACTTCTGCCGAGCAGGTCGACAACCTCGTCAGCATGATCGACGGCTACGTCGAGGAGGGTGGCCACCACCTCAACGTCAACGTCTTCACCAAGGAGACGCTGCTTGACGCCCAGGCCCACCCCGAGAAGTACCCCCAGCTCACCATTCGCGTCTCCGGCTACGCGGTGAAGTTCAACTCCCTCACCAAGAAGCAGCAGGACGACGTCATCTCCCGTACCTTCCACGAGGCGATGTAAGGTCAACCTGACCATTTAGGCTGACGGCCCGGGCAATTGCTCCGCAAAGTGCTTCGCGCTCCGCGCTCAGAAAACTTTGCTTCGCAAATGCCCGGGCCGTTCGCTCTATCATGGTGGTATTGCTTGTCTGGGTGGAAGGTGCGGATGTGACTGTGGATACCGAGAAGAACGTGCGGGACGTTGACGTAATCGGGCGGGTTCACTCCACCGAGAGCTTTGGGACGGTGGACGGCCCCGGCACGCGGTTCGTGGTGTTTTGCCAGGGCTGCCCGATGCGCTGTCAGTACTGCCACAACCCCGACACCTGGGAGTTCGCCCGCGCCGACGGCACAGGCCCCGGCACGAGCGTGACCGTCGGCGAGCTCCTCGAGCGCTACGAGCGCAACCGCCCCTTCTACCGCACCGGCGGCATCACCGTCACGGGCGGCGAGCCCATGGCGCAACCCGACTTCGTGGCCGCCCTGTTCCGCGCCGCGCACGCCGCGCCCGCCGGGCGCATCCACACCTGTCTGGACACCTCCGCGGCCACGTTCTCCGCCGAGCACGCGGGTCGCTTCTCCGCCCTGCTGGACGCGACCGACATGGTCCTTCTCGACATCAAGACCTCGAATCCCGCGCTCCACGAGACCCTCTGCGGCCTGCCCGCCAGCCACGCCCTCGAGCTCGGCGAGGAGCTCGCGCGCCGACGCATCCCCACGCTGATCCGCCACGTCGTGGTCCCCGGCCTCACGGACTCCGAGGAGGAGTGCGCCGAGGTGGGCCGCATCATCGGAGACTGGGACAATGTCGTGGGGCTCGACTTCCTCCCCTACCACACGCTCGGCAAGACCAAGTACGAGAAGCTCGGCATCGACTACCCCCTCAAGGGCGTCAAGGCCATGAACGCCGCCCGTGCCAAGGAGCTGCGCAAGGTGGCGCTCGCCGCGCGTGCCGAGCGCCGTGCGGAGCGCGGGAGATAGCGCGTGCCGTACGCCTAGAATCCCGAGTTGCGCATGACGTGGTTTGAAGTTTTGCATGCGTATTTCAGGATTTGCGGCCGTTTGGGCAAGAATCCCGAGTTGCGCGTTTTTCTCGCCACGCGCAACTCGGGATTCTTGTCAGGACTAGGAAGGCCCGGCCTACGCCCGCTCGGCGATCTCCCTCACCAGGCGCTCGGTCTTCTCCCAGCCTATGCAGGCGTCCGTGATGGACTGGCCGTAGGTGCCGCCGCCCACCGGCTGGTTTCCGTCCACGAGATAGGACTCCACCATGAAGCCGCGCACGAGGTGGCGAATGGTGTCCGAGCGGCTCATGGAGTCGAGCACCTCGTGGATGATGCGGATCTGCTGGAACGGTCGCTTGCCCGAGTTGTCGTGGTTGCAGTCGATGACGGCCGCCGGGTTCTCAAAGCTCGCAGACGTGTACTTCTCCGCCAGGCGCTCGAGGTACTCGTAGTGGTAGTTGGGGTAGTTGATGCCGTCCAGCCCCACGTAGCCGCGCAGTACCGCGTGCGCGAGCGGGTTGCCCGTGGTGTTGACCTCCCAGTTGCGGAAGATGAAGGTCTGGCGCTGCTGTGCGGCGTAGATGGAGTTGAGCATGACGTCCGTGGAGCCGCCGGTGGGGTTCTTCATGCCAACCGGCATGGGCACGCCGGAGGCCACGAGGCGGTGCTCCTGGTTCTCCACCGAGCGCGCGCCAACCGCGATGTAGGCGAGCACGTCGATGAGGTACTGGTAGTTCGTGGGATAGAGCATCTCGTCGGCGGTGAAGAGCCCCGTCTCCTCCACCACGCGCAGGTGCATGCGGCGGATGGCCTTCACGCCCTCGAGCAGGTCGTCGGCCGCCTCGGGGTTGGGGTTGTGGAGCAGGCCCTTGTAACCGATGCCCTTGGTGCGCGGCTTGTTGGTGTAGACGCGCGGGATGACCACGATCTTGTCTGCCACGGTCTCCGCCAGCCTGGCGAGCCTGCAGGCGTAGTCGAGCACGGAGTCCTCGCGGTCCGCCGAGCACGGGCCTATGATCAGCAGCAGGCGGTCGTCGCGACCGGAGAGGACGTCGGCCACGCTCCTGTCAAACGCCTCCTTGCGGGAGGCCATCTCCTCGGATAGCGGCATCTCCGCGCGGATGTCCTTGGGGATGGGCAGGAGACGCTTGAACTTCATTGCCATGGGTTACCTCCGGGCGGGTGGAACGTGCGCGTTGTATTATCGCGCGTCCGACGGCGGGCGCACAACGCCGAAAACCGATGTTCAAAATCTCTGCCGCCAGCCACAGCCGGCCTAGACTCCACCATCGTGCAAAGTTTGGTCCTTCGTGCGATGTTGGCGAGAGAACTCCGGCGCGCCCACGCCGGAGCCGCACATGCCCCGCACCAAGAGCCGGCGTGCCGTTCCCCCGACCAATCGCTAAGATGGTGGCGACGCAACTAAGGCGCACCAGCCCGCGGCCCGGAGGCGAAGGAGACACCATGCCCTGTACCACCATCCTTGTTGGCAAGAAGGCCAGCTACGACGGCTCCACCATCGTCGCCCGCAACGAGGACTCGTCGAACGGAGAGTTCTGCCCCAAGCGCTTCGTGGCGCGGGAGGCGCCCGAGGAGGGCACCGTCTACAGGAGCGTCATCTCGCACCTGGAGATCGAGCTGCCCGAGTCAGGCATGCGCTACACCGCCATGCCCAACGCGGACCTCAAGGAGGGTCTCTGGGAGGAGGCCGGCTTCAACGAGCGCAACGTGGGCATGAGCGCCACGGAAACCATCACCACCAACGAGCGCGTGCTCGCGGCAGACCCGCTCGTACGCCATGACCCCGTCGCCGGCACCCCCGGGGGCATCGGCGAGGAGGACATGGTCACGCTGGTCCTCCCCTACGCCACGAGCGCCCGCGACGGCGTTTTGCGCCTGGGCGCGCTTCTGGAGCGCTACGGAACCTACGAGATGAACGGCGTCGCCTTCTCGGACGCTGACGAGATCTGGTGGCTCGAGACCGTGGGAGGCCACCACTGGATCGCGCGCCGCGTGCCCGACGACTCCTACGTCACCATGCCCAACCAGCTCGGCATCGACGACTTCGACCTCGACGACGCCTTCGGCGCGCAGGAGGAGAGCCTCTGCTCCGCGGACCTGCGCGAGTGGATGGAGGCAAATCATCTCGACCTCACGATCGGCGTGCGCGGGGCGCACTTCAACCCGCGCGAGGCCTTCGGCAGCCACTCGGACTCCGACCACGTCTACAACACGCCGCGCGCCTGGGCCATGCAGCGCTTCCTCAGCCCGCACGCGGGTCCCTGGGACACGGCCGCGCCCGCGCAGGACTTTGGTCCGGAGAGCGACCGCATCCCCTGGTGCCGCGAGCCGGAGCGCAAGGTGACCGTCGAGGACGTCAAGTACGTCCTCTCCCTCCACTACCAGGGCACGCCCTACGATCCGTACGGCACGAACCCCGCCCACGTAGGTGTGCGCGGGCGCTATCGCCCCATCGGCATCAACCGCAACAGCCAGCTGGCCGTCCTGCAGATTCGACCCCACGTCGCGCCGGAGCGCGCCGCGCTGCAGTGGATTGCCTACGGCTCCAACGCCTTCAACGCGCTCGTGCCGCTCTACGCCAACGTCACGAAGGCCCCGTCCTACTTCGAGGACACCACCACGCGCGTGACGAGCGAGAACTTCTACTGGGCAAACCGCCTCGTGGGCGCGCTCGCGGACGCCGCCTACGGTGCCTGCCTGCCGCACGTGGAGCGCTACCAGCAGGCGCTGACCGCGCGCTGCGCCGCGCTCGTGCGCGCGTGCGACGCCGATGGCGGGAGCCTCGAGGCCTGCAACGCCGCGATCGCGGACGAGTGCCGCCGCCAGACGGAGGACCTGCTAGACAAGGTCCTCTACGAGGCGAGCATGCACATGAGAAACGCCTTCTCCAGAAGCGACGGCTAGCGCACAAAACGGGGGCACGACGCCGCCGTGCCCCCTGAGCCCGCGCTGGCCCTTCTATCTAGCGAGCTCCCCCACGGCGGCACGGAGCGCATCTGTGCGGTCCGTGCGCTCCCAGGTAAACTCGGGCAGCTCGCGGCCGAAGTGGCCGTAGGCGGCCGTCTTCTCGTAGATGGGGCGGCGCAGGTCCAGGTCACGGATGATGGCGCCGGGACGAAGGTCGAAGACACGATTCACGGCGGCCTCGATCGCGTCGTCCGCCACGACACCCGTGCCGAAGGTGTCCACCATCACGGAGAGCGGGTGGGAGACGCCGATGGCGTAGGCCAGCTGCACCTCGCAGCGATGCGCCAACCCCGCGGCCACCACGTTCTTGGCCACCCAGCGCGCGGCGTAGGCGGCGGAGCGGTCGACCTTGGTGCAGTCCTTGCCGGAGAAGCACCCGCCGCCGTGGCGGCCCATGCCGCCGTAGGTGTCCACGACGATCTTGCGGCCGGTGAGGCCGGTGTCGCCCATGGGGCCGCCCACCACGAAGCGGCCGGTGGGGTTGACGTAGACGTCCGCGCCGTGCCACTCGATGCCCACGGCGTCCATCACGGGGGCTATGACGTAGTCCACCATGTCCGCCTTGATGACGCCCATGTCCTCGACGGCGGGGTCGTGCTGGGTGGAGACCACGATTGCGGTGACCTCGACGGGGCGGTCGTCCTCGTAGCGCACGGTCACCTGGGTCTTGCCGTCCGGGCGCAGGTAGGGCACCTGCCCGTTGCGACGCACCTCGGCGAGGCGCTCGGCCATGCGGGAGGCCAGGTAGTGCGGCATGGGCATGAGGACGTCGGTCTCGTCGGTGGCGTAGCCGAACATCATGCCCTGGTCGCCGGCGCCGGTGCGGTCGAGGGGGTCCGTGGTGCTGCCGGCCTGCGCGTCGAAGGACTCGTCGACGCCGGCGGCGATGTCGGGGCTCTGCTCGTGGATGAGGTTGAGGACGCCGCAGGTGTCCGCGTCGAAGCCGTACTTGGCGCGGTCGTAGCCGATGCGGCGGATGACGTCGCGCGCGATGGTCTGCACGTCAAGGTAGGCCTCGGTGCGAATCTCCCCGGCGATGATCACGGTGCCGGTGGTGACGAAGGTCTCGCAGGCGCAGCGGACGTTGTCCACGTTGGCCGGGACGCCGGAGGGCGAGACGTAGCCCTCGCTCTGGAGCTGCGCCTCCTTGGCGAGAAGGGCGTCGAGGATGGCGTCGGAGACCTGGTCGCAGATCTTGTCCGGGTGACCCTCGGTCACGCTCTCGGACGTGAAGAGGTAGCTGCGGGGGGCGGGCGCGGCGCTCGCGGCGTCGCAGGCGGAACGATCGAGGTGGGACATGGCGCTTCCTTTCGTTGGCTGCCGGCGGGCGGCCGTTACCATTCCGCCCGTCGCCGTTTGAGTGCCTAGTGATGATACCCCGCGGGTGCGAGGGGGATACGCGCGCGGATGCGAAGGCGCGGGAAGCACATGTTCTTCTCGGCTGGGTGGGGCCGCCACGGAGGCGCCCTCCCTCGCGGGAGGGTGCGAGGGAGGGCGCCGGGAGGGAGAGGTTGACAGTTTGACCTGAGCAAACTGTCAAGGCGTCAGCGCTTGCGGCGGGACGAGAAGAACTCCTTGAGCTGTGGGCCCGCCACCTGGATCATGATCACCACGATGAGGATGACGCCCTTGATGGTGTCCTGGATGAGCGAGTCCATCTTGAGGGCGATGATGATCTTGTCGATGACGTCGTAGGAGAGCGCGCCAAAGAGCACGCCGATCATGCGCCCGCGCCCGCCGCTCATGGAGATGCCGCCGAGGACGACCGAGGCGATGGCGTACATTTCGTAGCTGTTGCCGGTGGTGGCGGGGTCGGCAGACGCGTTCATGGCGACCCAGAGAAACGCCGCGAGGCCCGTGAGCGCGCCGGCGATGGTGAAGACCAGCGTCTTCATGAGCGGCACGGAGATGCCGGCGAGGTGGGCCGCCTTGGCGTTGGAGCCCACGGCGTAGATCTTCTTGCCAAACTTGGTGGACGTGCACACGTAGACGAAGGCCGCCACCATGAGCACCATGACCAGGCCCACGATGGGCACGCCCGCCACGCGCGCGTTGCCAAAGGTGTAGAGCGCGTCGTAGGAGCCGAGCTCGTTGGACATGCGGTAGACCGAGCTCCCGTTGCCGATGAGTTCGCCGGGGAGGTGCTGGCAGGCGTACTGAGCGACGGAGCGGTAGATGAGCATCGTGGCCAGGGTCACGATGAAGGCGGGCATCTGCACCACGCCCACGAGGACGCCGTTGAGAAGCCCGCACCCCGCGCCGAACGCCAGCGAGAAGAGCAGCGTGAGCGGTATCGAGTCCGTCATGTTGAAGACCACGACGGAGAAGCCCGCCACCAGGGCGAGCATGGAGCCCACGGAGAGGTCGATCTCGCCGGTGAGGCAGACGATGCCCATGCCTATGGCGATGGTGCCTATGACCGCGCTGTGGCGCAGGACGTTCATGCCGGCGTTGAGCGTGAGGCCGCCGTTGGCGACGGCGTACACGATGAGGATGGCGAGAAACACCAGCACGAAGCTGTACTTCTTGGCGAGCCCGAGCGCGCCCGCGAGGCCCGTCGTCTTGTTGTCGTTCACGTCTTCAGCACCTCACTCGTTCTTCTCGGCCGCCCGGGCCGGAAGGTCGTCGGCTACGGAATTGGTCGAGTAGAGCATGACCGTCTGCTCGTCTATCTCGTCGTGCTCCAGGCGCCTTACGATGCGCCCCTCGTAGAGCACGTAGCAGACGTCCGCCACCTCGCGCAGCTCGGGGATCTCGAGCGTGTTGATGATCACGGTCTTGCCCTGGCGCGCGAGCTCGAGGATCAGGTGGTAGATCTCCGCCTTGGCGCCCACGTCGATGCCCTGCGTGGGGTTGTCGAGGAGCAGCAGCTCGGCCTCGGTGGCGAGCCAGCGCGCCATGAAGACCTTCTGCTGGTTGCCGCCGGAGAGGGAGAGCACGGAGTCTGCGCTCGAGTTGGCCTTGATGCTGAGCAGCTTGGCGTAGCGCTCGAAGCGCTCCTGCTCGCGGGCCCGGTTGATGACGAAGCGCCGCGCCGAGAGCACGTGCTCCGAGAGGTACATGTTCTCCAGGAGCGACATGTCCGGCAGGACGGAGTTCTCCTTGCGGTCCGAGGGCAGCATCGCGACGCCCGCCTTCATGGCCTCGTGGATGGAGCCGCCCGCGAGCCTCCTGCCAAACGCGGTGACCGTGCCGCCCGTGGGGCGCGCGAGGCCGAAGAGGCACTGCATGAGCTCCGTGGTGCCGCAGCCCATGAGGCCCGTGAGGCCCACGACCTGCCCGCGCCTCACCTCGAGCGAGACGTCATGGAAGCCCGGGCCGGAGAGGTGGTCGAGCGAGAGCGCGGTCTCCCCCGTCTCCCGCGGCTCCCAGGCGCCGCGCTCCGAGAGGGCGGCGCCCACCATCATGCCCGTGACCTCGTGCGGCGTGGTCTCGGCGATGCGCCCCTCGGCCACGAACGCGCCGTTGCGCAGCACCGTGTACGTGTCGCAGAGCTCGAAGACCTCGGGCATCTTGTGCGAGATGAAGATGAACGAGGTCCCCTGGTCGCGCAGGCCGCGCACGATCTTGAAGAGGTGCTCGACCTCGGCGGTGTTGAGCGCCGTGGTGGGCTCGTCCAGGATGAGCAGGCGCGCGTTGAAGAAGAGCGCCCGGCTGATCTCGAGCAGCTGCTTCTGGCTCTGCTTGAGGTCCGCAACGGGCGCGGTGGGGTCTATGTCCACGCCCAGGCGCTCGAAGAGCTCGCGCGCCTTTGCGATCATGCTCCGCTTGTCGAGCGAGAAGAGCGGGCCCGTCTCC
>CALUJT010000068.1 GCA_944321005.1 uncultured Atopobiaceae bacterium
GTCGCGCAGGCGCTCGAGGGCGATGTCCCAGATCCAGGAGACGTCGTGGCCGTCGGCGTCGTTGTCGTTGAGGAAGAGGGCGAGGTAGCGGCCGTCGTCGGCGCGCACCTGCTGGATCATGCGGTTGAAGCCCGTGGGGTTCTTCGCCAGGTTGCTCACGACGGAGTAGCCGCCGTCGAGCCGGTAGGTCTTGCCGCGCCCGCTCGCGGGCTCGTAGGCGTCGAGCACGTCCTGAAAGCCCTCCGCGCTCCCGCCGCCGAACAGGCACGCCACGAGGGCCGCCATGACGTTGTAGACCATGTAGAGGCCGTTGTAGCGCGTGCGCACATGGTGGCGCACGACCTTCTCGCCGCGGCGGTCCTCCACGTCGAACTCGTACCCGCCGCAGGTGAGGCTCACGTTCACCGCCGCCACGGCGAGCTCGGGGCGCTCCCAGCCGCATGCGGGACAGCGGTACTTGCCCAGCTGGCCGTAGTGGACGTAGTCGTAGTCGAGGGGCGCGTTGCACTTCGCGCAGAAGCGGCTGTCGGAGATGCGGTCGGCCTCCAGGCCCGTGGGCTCGTCTATGCCAAAGGGCACGCCGGGGTTCTCCACGCGCGCGGCGATGGAGGCGCAGAGGGGGTCGTCCGCGTTGTAGGCGAGGGCCGTCTCGGGCGAGCGGCGCAGGGCCTCCGCGATGACGTCCTGCGTGTGGTCGATCTCCCCGTAGCGGTCCAGCTGGTCGCGGAAGAGGTTGAGAAGAACGAGCGCCCGCGGCCGAAGCCGGGGCAGCACGCGCACGGTGTAGAGCTCGTCGCACTCGAAGCACCCCACGCGGGGACGCTGCCCGCGCGACTCCACGAGCGCCGAGGCGATGCCGGACTCCATGTTGTTGCCGGCGCGGTTGCACGCCACGCGCTCGCCTCCCGCCGCGAGGGCGTCGGCCGCGAGACCCGTGGTCGTGGTCTTGCCGTTGGTGCCCGTGACCACGACGGAGCGCTCGAGCCTGCCGCCCAGGGAGCCGATGATGCCGGGGTCGAGCCTCAGCGCCACGGCGCCCGGCGCGTTGCCGCCGCCGCGGTGGAGAAGTCTGGTGGTGCCCCATCGCGCGGCGTCTGCCGCGAGGCACGCGATGCTTGCCCGCGGGTTCATCTGGGCTCCTTCCGGCGGTTCGTGCGGCTGCGGTCCTCGAGCAATACTAGCACGCCGGCCATGGGCGCGTCCGTCGCCCCAACTCTGCTAGTATCAGTTCTGTCGTGCTCGCGGGGATGCTTCTTTTGGAGTGCTTTCCACCGGGATCCCGCTGGTCGCGAGCCGTCATGCCCGCCTCCGGGCATACAGAAAAGCCCTCCGACAGAAAAGAGAGAGATGAAGCAGCTTCATGCCACCAAAACCGTGTCCGGCGCTCCGGCAGACGCGCAGACCGTCGCCCGAACGGGCATGATCGCGGCCGTCTACGCCGCGCTCACCCTCGTCGCGCTCCTGTTCCTCGGCAGCCTCGCGTGGGGCCCGGTGCAGTTCCGCGTCTCCGAGGCTCTGTGCGTCCTCGCCCTCTTCACCGCGGACGCCGTCCCCGGCCTCGCCCTGGGCTGCGCCATCGCCAACCTCGCCAACATAGTCCTCTCCGGAACCGGCATGCTCGGCATGCTCGACGTGGTCTTCGGCACGATCGCCACCGCGCTCGGCGCCTGGTTCACCTGGAGGAACCGCCGCCGTCCCGCGCTCGCCCTGCTCGGCCCCGTCATTGCCAACGCGCTCATCGTGCCGGCGTACCTGCCCCTCATGCTGCAGGGCATCGGCTTCTACACCATCCCGTTCACCAACGTCGCCCTCGACGGGGCATATCCGGCAATGTACGTGTTCGGCCTTCTCGCCACGGGCGCGGGCGAGGCCGTGGTGATGTACGCGCTCGGCCTTCCGCTCGCGCGCGCCCTGGGGAGGACCTCGCTTCCCCGCCAGCTCGGTGCCGCCGAGAAGAGCCAGGAATAGGGGGGTCGCTTGAATCCCGCGATCGTCATACCTTCCTACTGGGACCAGGGAAGCCAGCCGGGCGCCCTGGGCGAGCGCGGGGTCTACGACTACACCACGCCCATCGACAAGCCCCTCCCCGAGCTCGAGCTCTGCCTCTCGTCGCTCGACCAGGTCCGCGGCGTCATCCGCGTCATCGTGCTCGTGGTGGCGCCGCCCGAGTGTGCGGAGGCGGCCCGCGCCCGCGTGGCGAGCATCTGCCGCGCCCACGCCAACCTCAACCCGCTCGTCGTGGGCGAGCGGGAGGCGGCGCACATCGAGCGCGTGGTCGCCCGTGCGGCGCATCACGTGGCGGGGGAGACGGTCTCCCTCCGGGGCTACGGCGCCATCAGGAACATGGGCCTGGCCGTGGCCGCGGTCTTTGGGCACGACGCGGTGGTCTTCCTCGACGACGACAACGTGGCCCTCGACGAGAACTTCCTCATCAACGCCGTCTTCGGACTCGGCTCCCTCACGCGCCAGAACCTGCAGATCCTGGCCAAGAGCGGCTTTTTCGTGGACGCCCTCGACAGCCCCTACGCGGAGCCCTCGGAGGAGTGGAGCGAGAAGTACTGGTCCAAGGCGGCGGACTTCAACAAGGTGATGGAGCGCGCCCAGACGGCGTCCACGCGCATCACCCGCTCGAACCACATGTGCGGGGGCTGCTGCGCCCTTCACGCCGCCGCGTTCACGAAGGTCCCCTTCGACCCGTACATCACGCGCGGTGAGGACCTCGACTACGTGCTCAACCTGCGCGCGAACCACCTGGACGTGTGGTTTGACAACGAGTGGTTCGTGCGGTCGCAGCCGCCCGAGGAGATGGCGCCCGTACCCTCGCTCTTCATGCAGGACGTCCACCGCTGGCTCTACGAGTACCGCAAGCTGGACGCGATGAACGCCCGCCGCGACCTGCGCACGATCACGCCCGAGTCGCTCATGCCGTACCCCGCGCCCTGGCTCTCGACCGAGGTGCGCCGCCGCGTCTTCCAGACCGCGCTGCGCCGCTTTCTCGTGGGGCCCGACCGACTCTCCTACCTGCGCATCCTCACGCGCGGGCGCTGCGAGGCGGACAGGTTCGCGCGCTCCGCGAGCTCGCGGTACCTCTCGTTTGCCATGGTGTGGCCGGGGATAGCGTCTGCGCTCTGGGACGACCAGCTTCTCCAGGGCGCCATCCTGCGCACGGGCGAGGTGCGCCCGCTCGCGGAGGCGCTCGCCTGCGACGAGGCCGGCGAGACGGGCCCCCTTCCCGAGGCGGGCGAGGCTGCGGAGGAGCGGCCCACGGGCCCGCTCGAGGACACCGGTGCGATGGGGGCCCTCGAGGACGACGCCGACACCGGCCCGCTTGCCGGCGGGGACGATGGCGCCGACACCGGCCCGCTGGCCGCCGCCCAAGAGGAGGGGGCACGATGATCCGCAGGGTTCTGAGTTCGCGCCGGGCGGTCGACGCCCTTCTCGCCGTGTGCGCCGTGGTCCTGGCGGTGCTTCTGGTGCGCAGCACGCGCGACGGCCTGGTGGTGACCGCCATGCTCGTGGGGTGCGGCCTTGCCTTCGTGATCGTGCTCTCCGGTGCCGTGAACGTGGTTCCCGAGGACACGCGCTCCGAGGCCACCGAGCGCACGCTGCGCGTTGCCACGAACACCCTCACGCACCTGCGCGGCGGCCTCACCGCCGAGAACGCGCGGGCCATCTGCACGCTGCTCCTGCCGGAGACGAGCGCGGCCGGCATCGCGATGACGGACACCAAGGAGGTGCTCGCATACGAGGGCGCCATCAAGACGCCGTTCGTGGCCGGGACCGCCAACGCCAAGCCCACGCTGGAGGTCCTCGAGAGCCGCCGCATGGAGACGTTCGTCTCGGTGGACCAGGAGAGCCAGGAGGTGCGGCGCTTCTCCATGGGGAGCCGGCGCGACGGGCGCTACTTCGGCGTCATCGTGCCCCTGCTCGTCCAGGACCGTGCCGTGGGCACGCTCAAGTTCTACTACCGGCGCGACCTCGACATAGACCGCACGCAGCTCGCCATCGCGGAGGGGCTGGGGCTCCTCCTCTCCACGCAGCTCTCCTCCTACGAGCTCGACCGCCAGGCCGAGCTCACCGCCCGCGCCGAGGTCAAGGCCCTTCAGGCGCAGATCAACCCGCACTTCCTCTTCAACGCACTCAACACCATCGCGTCGTTCACGCGGACCAACCCCACGCGTGCGCGCGACCTGCTGCGCGAGTTCTCGCTCTTCTACCGGCGCACGCTGGAGAACTCGGAGAAGTCGCTCATCCCGCTCTCCCAGGAGCTCGAGCAGACGAGGCGCTACCTGCGCATAGAGAAGGCCCGCTTTGGCGAGGACCGCATCGTGGAGACCGAGCACGTGGAGGCGGGCTGCGAGTCCCTGCCCGTCCCGTCCTTCCTCGTGCAGCCCATCGTGGAGAACGCCGTGCGCCACGCGATGCGCGACGAGGGTGCGCTTCACGTTGACGTTCAGGTTGCGACCGACGGAGATGATATTCTTATTGCTGTTGCGGACGACGGCCTCGGCATGAGCGAGGAGGCCGCCGCGGCGCTGCTCGCCGGCGCCACGGAGCCACGCTCCGCGGCGGATGCCCGGGCGGGGCGCGGTGCCGGCATGGCGCTGCGCAACGTGGCCGAGCGCATCGAGCGGTTCTTTGGCGTTGGGTCCGGGGTGGAGATCGTCTCCAAGCCGGGCGAGGGCACGTGTGTTACGCTGCGTCTCATTGGCGCGCGGCGCTCCCTTCTGGACGCCGCCGCCGGGGGCGAGCTGTGAGGCTTGAAGGGCGGGGAAACTCGTCCGGGGGATATGCGAAAGGGAACGAAGTATGCGCGCAATGATCGTTGACGACGAGGCTCCCGCCCGCTCCGAGCTGCGCTACCTGCTCGAGGAGACGGGGCGCGTGGACGCCATCATGGAGGCCTCGAGCGCCCGCGAGGCGGTCGAGAAGCTCATGGAGGCCAAGGCCGACGTCATGTTCCTCGACATCCAGATGCCCAAGACCTCGGGTATGCAGCTCGCCGAGGCGCTCCACAAGCTCAAGAACCCGCCCGCCGTGGTCTTCGTGACCGCCTACAGCGAGTACGCCCTCGAGGCCTTCCAGGTGGACGCCCTCGACTACCTCATGAAGCCGGTGGAGCCCGAGCGGCTCAACCAGGCCCTCGATAAGGTGCAGTCCCGCATGAAGCCGCAGACCCAGAGCCACTCCTCCGTGGAGCGCATCCCCGTGGTCAAGAGCGGCCGCAAGGTCCTCGTGCCCATCGACCAGATTCGCTACATCGAGGCCAAGGACGACTACTCCTGCATCTACACCGCCGACGACCGCTTCCTCTCCACGATCTCGCTCGCCAAGCTCGAGCAGAAGCTCGCCCCCCACGGCTTCTTCCGCGTGCACCGCGGCTACATCGTGAACCTCGAGTACGTGGAGGACGTCGAGGTCATCTCCTCCGGCATCCTCCAGCTCGGCGTCAACGGCATCGAGGGCAAGAAGATCTCCGTCTCGCGCCGACGGGTCGTGGCGCTCAAGCGGGCGCTCGGCCTCTAGGCTCGCGGCAAGAAGGGCTTCTCGTGACCATCAGACGCTACGACATAGTCTCCGACACCCACGGCTACCTCTCGCCCGAGCTCCTGGACGCGCTCCAGGGGGCGGACGTGATTGTCCATGCGGGCGACATCTGCTCACCCTCGGACTACCGCACGCTGAGCGACATCGCGCGCGTGCAGATGTGCCTCGGGAACAACGACTGGGCCTACGACTACGGCCCCACGGCAAAGACGCGCAAGATCTTCTACGCGAGCGAGCTCCGCTGGCAGGTCAGCCACTATCGCCAGCGCCTCAACCTGCAGATGAGCGACATCGCCATATGCGGGCACACGCACACGCCCTTCGTCGAGCGCGACGAGTGGACGGACACGCTCGTCATGAACCCGGGAAGCCCCACCTACCCGCGCAGGTCGCGTCCCTCCATGGGTCGCATCGTCTGCGACGACGGGGAGATCATCGAGGCCAAGATCATCACGCTCGGCTAGGGCTCGACGCCCGTCCGCGGGCCTGTCTCGGGGGCGCCGTCGCGCGGGGCGTCCATCGTCAGGAAGAGCGGCGCCACGACCTTGGTGTAGAGGGCGAGCCACGCGAGCGACACGCAGAAGCCCGCGAGCACGTCCGAGGCGTAGTGCACGCCCAGGTAGATGCGGCTCAGCCCCACCGCCACGATGACGAGGCCAAAGAAGGAGCACCACACCACGCGCATGGCGTCGCGCCGGTGGTAGCGCCAGATCATCCAGATGAGCAGCCCGAAGAACGCCATGGCCACCATGGAGTGACCCGAGGGGAAGCTGTACCCGCTCTCCGCGACCAGGCGAAACCCCTCCGGGCGAGGTCGCTGGACGATCGCCTTGAGCAGGGCGTTGAGCGCCACCACGCAGACGAGGTTGACGGACACGCACCACCCAGGAGCCTTGCCCGGCGCGAGCGCGGCTATCACCGCGGCCATGACGGCGAGGACCACCACCGACGCGAGCGAGGTCACCCCCTGCACCACGGGCGTGAGCGCGTCCGAGCGCAGGCGCTCGACAAAGAGCTCGTAGGCCATCGCGTCGAGGCGCAGTATCTCGCCCTCGAGCACCTCGCCCAGCAGGGCGAGAAACACGATCGTGCAGACCAGCAGGACGATGAGGCGAAGGTTGTCCCGCGCAAGCGAGAGGGCGCCGCGGAGAAGGTCCCCGGCGCCCCAGGCGGGAGTTCCGTCCGTGCGGGCCATGCTAGAGGTTGGCCTCGAGCTCGCTCACGAGCGCGGGCTTGGGCATGTTGCCGACGATGGTGTGGACGGGGGTACCGCCCTTGAAGAGGATGAGCGTGGGGATGGAGACGATCCTGAACCTCGTGGCGAGGTCGGGCTCGGCGTCGACGTCGCACTTGTAGACCACGAGCCTGTCCGCCATCTCCTGGGAGATCTGGTCGACGACGGGCGCGAGCGCGCGGCAGGGGCCGCACCACGATGCCCAGAAGTCAACGAGCACGGGCTTGTCGGAGCCGGAGACGACGGAGTCAAAGTCGGCAGAGGTGATTGCGTTGGCCATGGGGTCCTCCCTCGGTCGGTGAGTCTTCTTGATTGTGCTTATGCCCGAATTACACTAGTTCATACGGTCGCGACGTTTTGACAGGGGGAGGGCCATGGCATCGGAGCGTGACGCGCGTCGCAGCGCGTGCCTGGAGAAGGCGTCGGCGGAGGCGGGCTCCCTCGCGGCAAGGGGCGTGCTCATGGGGGGAAACGCGTTCTCCGCGGTCCTTCTCGTCAAGGGAGAGCTCTCCGATGCCGAGAAGGGCGGCGAGGCTCCGTTCTCCGGCGCGGACGGGAGGGCGCTCAGGGCCTCCCTCGAGCGGCTGGGCTACGCCCCGGAGGACTGGGAGTGGCTGCTCACCGTCGACGGGGGTGGCGAGCTGCTGGACTCCGCGCTCCTGCGCGAGGCGGTGTGCGCGCTCGACCCCGCCACGCTCGTGTGCTGCGACGAGGCTGCGGCCGCGCTCCTGCGCGAGGCGTACGCGGACGACCTCGCCCAAATCGACTCGCTGGACGAGGCCCTTCTCGCCCCGGGCGTGGTGGTGCACGTCTGCGGAATGCGCGTCCTCAACCTCGGCGGCTTTGCGGCGGCGCTCGCCGACCCCCACGAGAAGCAGGTCATGTGGGCGCGTCTCAAGCGAATTCCGCCGCTGGGTGAGCCGTTCTAAACGATTGCCGTTCCCCGAGCTGCCGACGTCGGTCCGCGCGGTATCCTAAACCCATCTGTTGCAGTTCGGGGAAGGAGCTCCCATGTCCGATTTCAAGGCACCCATCGACGCCGCCGCCACGCCCGAGTGGGCCGCGCTCAAGGCGCACCACGACGAGCTCGTCGCGAGCGGCTTCCACCTCAAGGACGCCTTCGCCAACGATCCCGACCGCGTGAGCAAGCTGTCCTTCGACATGGACGACCTGCACTTCGACCTCTCCAAGAACCTCGTGACCGAGAAGACCCTCGGGCTTCTGTGCGACCTCGCCCGCGCCGTGGGCCTCGAGGAGCGCCGCGACGCCATGTACGCCGGTGAGCACATCAACACCACCGAGGACCGCGCCGTCCTGCACACCGCCCTGCGCCGCCCGGCCGCCGAGAAGGGCACGGTCTTCGACGGCGAGCAGGACTGCGTGGCTGACGTCCGCGAGGTCCTCGACCGCATGTACGCCTTTGCCGAGCGCGTGCGCTCCGGCGAGTGGAAGGGCGTCACCGGCAAGAGGATCGAGCACGTGATGTCCATCGGCATCGGTGGCTCCGACCTCGGCCCCGTCATGGTCTACGAGGCCCTCAAGCCCATGGCCGACGCCGGCATTGACTGCCGCTACGTCTCCAACATCGATCCCAACGACATGGCCGAGAAGGTCAAGGGCCTCGACCCCGAGACCACCCTCGTGATCGTGGTCTCCAAGACGTTCACCACGCTCGAGACCCTCACCAACGCGCGCGAGGCCAAGACCTGGCTGCTCGAGACCCTGCGCGCCTCCGGCGCCATCGACGGCTCCGCCGAGCAGGACGCCGAGGCCATCAAGAAGCACTTCGTCGCCGTCTCCACCGCGCTCGACCTCGTCGCCGACTTTGGCATCGATCCCGAGAACGCCTTCGGCTTCTGGAGCTGGGTCGGTGGCCGCTACTCCGTCGACTCCGCCGTGGGCCTCTCGCTGATCATCGCCTTCGGCCCCGAGCGCTTCGAGTGCTTCCTCAGGGGCTTCCACGACCTCGACACCTACTTCAAGGAGACCCCGCTCGAGAAGAACGTGGTCGCCCTCATGGGCCTGCTCAACGTCTGGTACGTCAACTTCTACGGCGCGGAGAGCCACGCCGTCCTGCCCTACAACCAGTACCTGCACCGCTTTGCCGCCTACCTCCAGCAGCTCACCATGGAGTCCAACGGCAAGAGCGTGCGCTGGGACGGCAGCCCCGTGACCTCCGCCACCGGCGAGATCTTCTGGGGCGAGCCGGGCACCAACGGACAGCATGCCTTCTACCAGCTCATCCACCAGGGCACCCGCATGATTCCCGCGGACTTCATCGCCTTCGTGAACACCCCCAACCCCACGCGCGACGGCGAGCAGGACGTCCACGAGCTCTTCCTGGGCAACTACCTCGCGCAGACCAAGGCGCTCGCCTTTGGCAAGACGGCCGACGAGGTCCGCGCCGAGGGCACGGCCGAGTGGATGGTCCCGGCGCGCGTCTTCGAGGGCAACCGTCCCACCACCTCGATCTTTGGCGTTGACCTCACGCCGCACGCGCTCGGCGAGCTCATCGCGCTCTACGAGCACATCACCTTCGTCGAGGGCACGGTCTGGGGCCTGGACTCCTACGACCAGTGGGGCGTCGAGCTGGGCAAGCAGCTCGCCAAGCAGATCACGCCCGCCTTCCATGACGACGAGGCCCTCGCCAAGCAGGATGCGAGCACGCAGGCCCTCATCGCCTACTACCGTGCTCACCGCAAGTAGGTGACAGGGGGACAGTCCCGGGCCGTCGGGCTTCTCGCCCGGCGGCCCGTTTTTACCGTGAACGCTTTTAAACCACTCTGGAGATGGGCGGCCTCCGCTAAGTGTCCGGGCCCTCCGATACGATGGTTCTGCCAGG
>CALUJT010000069.1 GCA_944321005.1 uncultured Atopobiaceae bacterium
TGGCAGAACCATCGTATCGGAGGGCCCGGACACTTAGCGGAGGCCGCCCATCTCCAGAGTGGTTTAAAAGCGTTTCGTCCGGAAACCTCCAAGACGAACCCACGCGACGGAACTTGACAGCTGGCCCTGAGCAAACTGTCAACCTATGACAGCTGGCCCTGAGCAATCTGTCAACAAGGATGCGGCCCGCGAGCGCGTTTGCTCGCGGGCCGCTCCGTCGGGCTGCTACTCCTCGTCGTCGAGGAGGGTGTCGTCGATCTCCTCCTCGCCGCCGATGTCAACGGACTCGGGCTCGTCCGCGTCGCGGGCCCCGGCCGCCGCGAGGTCCAGGACGCCCTGGTTCTCGTCCTTGGGCGCGGCCTTCTTCTTGCCGGCCACCATGCGCGCGACGGCGCTCACGCGGTCGCCGTCGGCCAGGTTCATGACCTTCACGCCCTGCGTGGAGCGTCCGAGCTTGGAGATGTCGCGCACCTTCACACGGATGATCACGCCCTCCTCGGACACGATCATGAGCTCGTGCTGGGGGCCCACCACGCGGCAGGCCGCGAGGTTGCCCTTCTTGGCGGTCATGGCGATGGTGTAGACGCCCTGGCCGCCGCGCTTGTGCTCGGGATACTCGGAGATGGGGGTGCGCTTGCCAAAGCCCTTCTCGGTGATGACGAAGAGGTCGCCGTTGCCGTTGGTGATCTCCATGCCGAGCATCTTGGCGTCGCCCTTGAGCGTGATGCCGCGCACGCCGGAGGTGTCGCGGCCCATGGGACGCACGTCGCTCTCGGGGAAGAGGATGGCCTTGCCGTCCGTGGAGACCAGCACGACCTTCTCGCCCTGACGCACGCGGCGGACGTTGACCAGCTCGTCACCGTCCTTGAGGTTGATGGCGATGATGCCGTCGCGGCGCGTGCGGTCGTAGGCGCTCATGGCGGTCTTCTTGACCACGCCGTTCTTGGTGGCGAACATCAGGTACTCGTCCTCGGGGAAGGAACGGCAGGTGATGACGGCCATGGCGTGCTCGCCCTCGGCGAAGGGCACGAGGTTCACCATCGCGGTGCCGCGCGCGGTGCGCTGGGCGATGGGGAGCTCGTGGACCTTGAGGCGGTAGACCTTGCCCTTGTTGGAGAAGAACAGCACGTAGTCGTGGGTGGACGCCACGAAGACGTCCTCGACGAAGTCCTCGTCCTTGAGGTTGACGCCCTGGACGCCCTTGCCGCCGCGCCTCTGGGAGCGGTAGGTGGCCACCGGCGTGCGCTTGACGTAGCCGGCGTGCGTCACGGTGACGACCATGTCCTCGTCCGCGATGAGGTCCTCGACGTTGAGCTCTTTGGTGCCCTCGGCGGAGATCTCCGTGCGGCGCTTGTCGGAGAACTTGCGGCCCACCTCGCGCATCTCGTCCTTGATGACCGCGAGGATCTTGTCCGGGTTGGCGAGAAGGTCCTCGTAGTAGGCGATCGCGCGGCGAAGGCCCGCGAGCTCCTCCTCGATCTGGTCGCGGGAGAGCCCGGTGAGGCGGCGCAGGCGCATCTCGAGGATGGCCGTGGTCTGCTCCGGCGTGAACCCAAAGCGCTCGATGAGGCGCTGGCTGGCCTCGGTGTCCGTGCGGGAGGAGCGGATGATGTGGATGACCTCGTCGATGTGGTCGAGGGCCATGAGGTAGCCCTCGAGGATGTGGGCGCGGGCCTGGGCCTTCTTGAGGTCGAAGCGCGTGCGCCTGGTGACCACGTCGACCTGGTGGTCGATGTAGTGCTGGAGCATCTCGCGGAGGGACAGGCACTTGGGCACGCCGCCCACCAGGGCGAGGTTGATCACGCCGAAGGTGGTCTGGAGCTGCGTGTACTTGTAGAGGTTGTTGAGGACGACCTGCGGGATGACGTCCTTCTTGAGCTCGATGACGAGACGGATGCCCTTCTGGTTGGACTCGTCGCGCATGTCCGAGATGCCCTCGATGCGCTTCTCGTTGACGAGCTGGGCGATCTTCTCCTGGAGGGTGCCCTTGTTCACCTGGTAGGGAATCTCGGTGAAGACGAGGCGGTTGCGCCCGGTCTTGGTGGACTCCACGTGAGCCTTGGCGCGCACGGTGATCGAGCCGCGGCCGGTCTCGTAGGCCTCGCGGATGCCGTCGGTGCCCATGATGACGGCGCCGGTGGGGAAGTCCGGGCCGGGCATGACGGTCATGAGGTCGTCGACCGTGGCGTCGGGGTTGTCGATGAGCATGCACGTGGCCTCGACGGCCTCGCCCAGGTTGTGCGGCGGGATGTTGGTGGCCATGCCCACGGCGATGCCGGAGGAGCCGTTCACCAGCAGGTTGGGGAAGCGCGCGGGGAGGACCTGCGGCTCCTGGAGGGACTCGTCGTAGTTGGGCTGCCAGTCCACGGTGTCCTTCTGGAGGTCGCGCAGGAGCTCCATGGCGGGCTTTGCCAGGCGGCTCTCGGTGTAGCGCATGGCCGCGGCCGAGTCGCCGTCGATGTTGCCGAAGTTGCCGTGGCCGTCGATCAGCGGCGTCCTCATGGAGAACCACTGGGCGAGACGAACCATGGTGTCGTAGACGGCGGAGTCGCCGTGCGGGTGGTACTTGCCGATGACCTCGCCGACCGTCCAGGCCGACTTCTTGTGCGGGCGGTTGGGGAAGATGCCCGACTCGTTCATGGCGTAGAGGATGCGGCGGTGGACCGGCTTCAGGCCGTCGCGCACGTCCGGCAGGGCGCGGGCCGTGATGACGGACATCGAGTACTCGATGAAGCTCTGGCGCATCTCGTGGCCGAACTCGGAGATCTGCAGGGCGCCGCCGTGCTCGTCGGTCTCGCCGGCGTCCTCGCCGCGGCCCGCCTGGCCGAACTCCTCCTCGAGCTCCTCGTCGTCATCGTCCTCGGCGTCGTCCGACTCCTCGTCGGGGTCGTAGACGTCCTCGCCCTCGTCGGAGGCCTGCGCGCGGTCGAGCAGGCGCCTCAGGTCCTCGGGCAGGTCGCCGGGGGTCTCGGGCGTGTTGTTCATATCGTCTGCCACGTTCTTCTCCTAATGAATCGTGGTGAAACCTGTCGTTCTTCTCCGCCGTTCTTCTCGCCGGCCCGCGTCGGGACCGCCCAACAACAGACGAGCCCGGCTGGGGCCCGGGTTTCTGAGGTGCTCGAGATTGCCCCGAAAGAGGCGGCCGCACGCCTGACGTGCGGCGGCCGCCGATTGAGGGGTAGATCGGGTGCCTCAGGAAGCCGGGCTACGCATCCAGGAACCGAGCGTCGTGCGCGTGCCGCTCGATGTAGTCCCTGCGGTACTCGACCTGGCTGCCCATGAGCTCGCGGACGGCGCGGTCGGCGGCGGAGGCGTCCTCGATGGTCACGCGCTGCAGGATGCGGGTGCGCGGGTCCATCGTGGTGGAGGCCAGCTGCTTGGGGTCCATCTCGCCGAGGCCCTTGTAGCGCTGGACGGTGTAGGGGCGCTTGTGGCGCTTGGCCTTGCCGTTCGCGCCGTCCTCGGCGCCGTCCTCTTCCTCGTCGTAGGTGAAGCCCAGCTCGCGGACCGTGCGCTTGAGGATCTCCTCCTCCGGCTCGCGGCCGTTGGGGTAGACGTAGTGGATCTTCTTGCGCACCTTGATGCCAAAGATCGGCGGGCACGCCACGTAGACGTAGCCGGCGTCGATGAGGGGCCTCATGTACTTGTAGAAGAAGGTGAGGAGCAGGATGCGGATGTGGGCGCCGTCGACGTCGGCGTCCGTCATGATGATGATCTTGTGGTAGCGGGCCTTGGAGATGTCGAAGTCGCCGCCCGTGCCGCCGGCGCCGGTGACGCCCGTGCCGATGGCGGTGATGAGGGACTGGATGGTGTCGGAGGAGAAGGCGCGGTGGTCGCCCACGCGCTCCACGTTGAGGATCTTGCCTCGGAGGGGCAGGATGGCCTGGATGTCACGCCTGCGCCCGTCCTTGGCGGAGCCGCCTGCCGAGTCGCCCTCCACGATGAAGAGCTCGGTGACCTCGGCGTCACGCACGGAGCAGTCCGCGAGCTTGCCGGGCAGGTGGGCCGTCTCGAGCAGGCTCTTGCGGCGCGTGGCCTCGCGGGCCTTGCGGGCCGCGGTGCGCGCCTTGGACGCCTGCATGGCCTTGTTGACGATGGTGCGGCCCTGCTTGGGGTGCTCCTCGAGGTACTCGGCCAGGCCATCGGAGACAATCTTCATCACGAGCGGGCGCATGAAGGAGCTGCCGAGCTTGGCCTTGGTCTGACCCTCGAACTGGGGGTCGCCCAGCTTGACGGAGATGACGGCGGCCAGGCCCTCGCGGATGTCGTCGCCCGTGAGGTTGGAGTCCTTCTCCTTGAGGATGTTCTGCTTGCGCGCATAGTCGTTGATGACGCGCGTGAGCGCCGTGCGGAAGCCCTCGAGGTGCATGCCGCCCTCGGGGGTGTAGATATTGTTGGCGAAGCTCATGACGGTCTCGGAGTACGAGGTGTTCCACTGGATGGCCACCTCGACGTCGCCCATCTTCTCGGGGTCGGTGTCGTCGGACCTGCCGGAGAGGTAGATGGGCTTCTTGAGGCCGTCGGCCACCTCCTTGCCCTCGTTCAGGAACTTCACGAAGTCAACGATGCCGCCGGCGTAGCAGAACTCCTCGACGCGCGGGGTGAGCTCGCGCTCGTCCGTGAGGGTGATCTTAAGGTTGCGGTTGAGGAACGCCATCTCCTGCAGGCGGTCGTGCAGGGTGTCGTAGTCGTAGACCGTGGTCTCGAAGATCTCGTCATCAGGCCAGAAGGTGGTGGTGGTGCCCGTGGCCTTGGAGGTGCCGATCTTCTGCATCTTCTTCACGGTCTTGCCGCGGGCGAACTCCATCTCGTAGATGCCGCCGTCGCGCTTGACCTGCACGATCATGCGCTTGGAGAGCGCGTTGACCACCGAGACGCCCACGCCGTGCAGGCCACCGGAGACCTTGTAGGCGTTGTTGTCGAACTTGCCGCCGGCATGGAGGATCGTGAGGACGACCTCGAGCGTGGGGATCTTCTTCACGGGGTGCTTGGCCACGGGGATGCCGCGGCCGTTGTCCACCACGGTGATGGAGTTGTCCGCGTGGATGGTCACCGAGATCTTGGTGCAGAAGCCCGCGAGCGCCTCGTCCACGGAGTTGTCCACGACCTCGTAGACGAGGTGGTGAAGACCGCTCGCGCTCGTGGAGCCGATGTACATGCCCGGGCGCTTGCGCACCGCCTCCAGGCCCTCGAGGATCTTGATCTCGCCGGCGTCGTATGTGTTCTGATTCTTAGCTGCCACGCGCACGTCCTCTCCAGCCGGGCCCGCGTCCGCGCGAGCCCTCTCACAGGTGTCTGTTTGTCTGAACCGAGCTATACCAATGGCCATTTAATCGAATGATAACGCTTCAACGGCCCCTCAGAGGCCGTTTGAGACGAGCTTCACGATTTTAGCGGCTGTTGTACCGTTCGCCGCAATCAGCCTCATACGAGGCGCTCATAGCGCGCGAGACCGCCTCGCGCAGCGACGCCGGGAGCCCGGAGCAGAGCCCCTCTATCTCGTCGCGCTCGCGCGGGGTGAGCGGACGCCGCGGGCGGGACGGTGCGGCGGCGTGCGCGGGCCGCTCGTTCTTCTCGCCCCCCGGAGAGGCCTCGCGGCGCGGGTATCTGCTCAGGCGAAACTCCACCTTGGAGAAGCCGTGGCCCGCGTTTGCCAGGCGCGCGAGGTAGACCTCGCTGTTTGCCGAGAAGTCCGTGACGCGTGCGCGGGAGTCCACGTAGACCACGAGCACGGGCCCGCTCTCCCCGCGCCGGGGCTCGCGCACGAAGGTGCCCGTGGTGTGGGCGCGCTCTATGTCGCCGTTGGCCGCGTACCAGGCGCGGGTGACGTCGCCGCCGGCACCCGCCGGGGGGACCACCGCGCCCGAGAATACCTCGGCGATGGAGGACGTCCCGGCCTCGCGACGGGCGACCTCCGCGGAGATCTCATCTCTCGCCAAAGCGCACCACCTCCGCGTCCTCCAGGAGCTCGGGCGAGAAGTACCCGAGGTTCGTGGTGGTGATCACGGTCTGGATGCCGCGGCCCACGAACCTCACGACGGCGTCCCTGCGCGCGGCGTCGAGCTCGCTCATGACGTCGTCGAGCAGGAGCAGCGGGCGGGAGCCCAGGATCTCCGCCGCGAGCTCGACCTCGGCCATCTTGAGGGCGAGCGCCACGGAGCGCTGCTGGCCCTGGGAGCCGAAGGTGCGCGCGTCGCGGCCGGCTATGAGGAAGGTCACGTCGTCGCGATGGGGCCCCACGCAGGTCTGCTGGCGGCGCAGGTCCTCCTCGCGGTGCTCGGCGAGCGCTGAGGCGAAGAGCTCGCGCAGGTCGTCACGCCCGAGCCCGAGGGCCTCGTCCCCGAGGGTGCAGGCGTAGGAGCAGGTGAGCTCCTCCCCGCCCGAGACCTCGGCGTAGACGGCGCTCGCGCGCTCCGCCAGGCGCGCCCAGAGCCTGAGGCGCGCCTCGAGGAGCGTGGCCCCGCCCAAGGAAACCGAGGCGTCCCACGCCTCCAGGAGCGAGCTGTCCACCATGGGGTCCTTGAGCAGGCGGTTTCTCTGCTCGACCGAGCGCGTGTAGGCGGCGAGGACGTTGGCGTAGCCGCGGTTGGCCTGGCGGCCGAAGTCGTCCAGCTCGCCGCGTCGGTGCGAGGCCCCGCGCTTCACGAGGTCGAGGTCGTCCGGCGTGAAGAGCACGCTCATGAGCGCGCCCGGCATGTCGGCTGCCTGGCAGCGCTTGCCGTTGCGCGAGAACTGGCGCCTCCCATCCTCCACGTTGCAGCGCACGTCCACCACGCGGCCGTCTCCCTCGAGGCGCGCCTCGGCGCGCGCGGACGCCGCCCCGGCGCGCACGAGGTCGCGCGGGCGCGGGCGCCTGAACGAGCGGCCGGCCGTGAGGAGCTGCAGGGCCTCGACGGTGTTGGTCTTCCCCGCGGCGTTGGGCCCCACGAGCACGGTCACCCCCTCGGAGGGGGCGACCGTCAGGCTCTCGAAGCTCCGGAAGTCCAGGAGCGCGAGCTCTCTCACCAGCAGTCCCACGCGCGCCGCCAGAGGCTAGAGGCGGACGGGCATGAGCAGGTAGAGGTAGTTCACCTTGCCGTTGCACTTGAAGATGCCCGGCTGCACGGAGCCCTGGAGCTCCAGGCGCATGGAGTCCGCTCCCGAGACGGCGTTCACGCAGTCGAACACGTAGTGGTAGTTGAGCGCGATGGAGAGGTCCTGCCCCTCCACCTGCACGGGGAGGAGCTCCGAGGACTCGCCCTGCTCGGGGGAGCTCGCGGAGAGGCGCATGAGGCCCGCCGCGGCGTCTATGTCAAAGCGCACGGAGGCGTTCTGGAGCGCGATCACGGAGACGCGCTTGAGGGCGGCGGAGAACTCGGCCACGTCGAGCGTCACCGCGGTGGCGCAGGAGGGCGGCAGGAGCTGCTTGTAGTCCGGGAAGTTGCCCTCGATGCGGCGCGCGACGAAGGTGGTGTTGCCAAAGGTGAAGACCACCTGGCTCTCCGTGGTGCCGATCTGGATGGACTCGGAGGGGGAGGGCATGGCTAGGACGTCGTGGAACACGGTGCCGCCCACGATGGCGCGGAACGTCTCCCCCGCGGGCGCCTCGGTGGAGGAGTCGCACACGGCCAGGCGGAAGGAGTCCGTGGCCACCAGGCGAATGGTGTTGTCCTCCACGGTGAGCAGGATGCCCTGGAGGATGGGGCGCGAGGTCTCCTTGGAGGTCACCTTGTAGACCTTGTCCACCATGCGGGAGAGGAGCTCCGTGGGGAGCTCTATCGTGCGGTCCGGCGTGAGCTCGGGGAAGGCGGGCCAGTCCGCGGGGTTCAGGGTGTTGAGGCGGAAGGTCGACTTGTCGCACGAGACCATGAGGGTGCGGTCCGACCCCTCGAAGGTGACGGCGGCGTCGGGCAGGGTCTTCACGATGTTGGTCATGACCTTGCCGGACACCACGGTCTCGCCCGGCTCCTCCACGTTGGCGGGGATGAGGTGGCGGATGGAGATGGTGAGGTTGTTGGTCTGGAACTCGAGCGTCCCCTCGTACGCGCGCACGTACACGCCGGAGAGGATGGGCAGCGTCGAGTTGGTACCCATGCCCTTGGCCACCACGGTGAGGGCCCTCATGAGCGAGGACTGGCTGACGGTGAACTTCATGTGCGGCCCTTTCTCTTTTGTACTTAGATAGATATATAGAAACAGCAGTAGTAATAGGGTCTGTCGAAAAGTCAAAAACCACGAGAAGAACGAGGTCGCGGCGGGCGCGTCAGGTCCCGCGGGAAGCCCTCGCCCCTTAACATCGATCGACACCTCCGCCCATGTAGAAAGTCTCCTCTACACGCCCGAGTGGGTTTTCCCCGCGTTCCCACACGGTCTCTACAGGGTTCTCTACACTCACGCGTTCCCCGTGATGGAGTCGCGGATCTGCATGAGGCGGTCGTAGAAGACCTTGTCGTCGCGCTTGGCCTCGTCGACCACGCTGATGCTGTGCATGACCGTGGCGTGGCTGCGCCCGCCGAAGTGCTGCCCTATGTCCGCGAGGGTGCGGTCGCAGAGCTCGCGCGAGAGCCAGATGGCGACGTGGCGCGCCTCCATGAGGCCCTTGTGGCGCTTGTTGCCCACGAGGCTCGCGTGGTCTATGTCGTAGTACTTCTCGACCGCCTTCTGCACGTCCTCGATCGAGACCGTCCTCATGGTGCTGGGCCAGCACTCGCGCGCGAGGGAGGCTATCTCCTCGCGCGAGATCTCCGACCCGCGGCCCTCGGCGGACGTGGCGGCGAAGAGGCACCGCTGGCAGTAGCCCTCGATCAGGCGGATGTTGGTGCCCGCTAGCTCGGCCATGTAGCTTCTGGCCTCGGGCGGGATGGTGCCGGTGAGGGCGGGGACGTTCTCGCGCTCGGCGTCCTCCCTCATGCGCTCGCAGAAGGTCTCGATGAGGCGCAGCTTGAGCTCGTAGCTGGGGACCTGGATCGGCGTGGTGAAGCCCGAGCCCAGACGGCTCGTCACGCGCTCGTCGAATCCGTCCTTGCCCATGCCCAGCTGCGCGGGCGTGCGGTCCGCGGCGAGCACGATCTGCTTGCCGTTGCTCACGAGCTCGTTGAAGGTGTCGAAGAAGAAGCCGACGGTGCCCGCCTTGCCGGCCATCTTCTGGATGTCGTCGATGATGAGGACGTCGATGTCGGCGTAGTTCTGCCGCAGGACCGAGGCCGCGGAGCGCTCGGAGTGGCGCATGGCCTCGGTGTACTCGGTTATGAAGGTCGAGGCGTCTCGGTAGACGCACAGGCGCGACGGGTCGTTGCGGGCGATGTAGTTCTGCACCGCCCTGAGGAGGTGCGTCTTGCCCAGGCCGCTCTTGCCGTAGATGAAAAGAGGGTTGTACGTGCTGTTCATGCCGTTCGCCACCTGGAGGGCGGCCTGGTAGGCGATGTCGTTCTCGTCTCCGCGGACGAAGCGCTCGAAGGTGAGCTTGGAGGTCGCCGGCGAGATGTCCTCGACGAGGGGGTTCCTCTCGCGCCTCCGGCGCAGCTCCTCGTCGCGGGCGTCGGCGCGCCGCTCGTCCCAGGTGTC
>CALUJT010000070.1 GCA_944321005.1 uncultured Atopobiaceae bacterium
TACGACGAGCTCCTGAGCCTGCAGCTCGCCCTCATCACCAGAAGGAGCGTCGAGCTCGAGCACGCCGAGCCCGTGGCCCACGTCACGGACGGCCCGCACGTCGAGGCCCTTCTCGCCGCGCTGCCCTTCTCGCTCACGGACGAGCAGCGCGCAGCCGCGGACGACATCCTCAGGGACATGGCCGCGCCCCGCGTCATGAACCGCCTCCTCCTGGGGGACGTGGGCACCGGCAAGACCGCCGTGGCCGCCGTCGCGCTGGCAGCCGTGGCGGACACGGGGACGCAGGCCGCCGTCATGGCGCCCACCTCGGTCCTCGCGCGGCAGTACGCCGAGAAGCTCGGTCCCGTGCTCGACGCCGCGGGGGTGAGCTGGGCTCTCGTCACCGGATCCACGCCCGCGGAGGAGCGCGCCGCCGCGGAGGAGGGCGCGGCCGCCGGGGAGCTCTGCGTGGTCTTTGGCACCACGGCGCTCCTCTCGGAGGGCCTGGGGTTCCGCGCGCTCTCCCTCGTGGTGATAGACGAGCAGCACCGCTTTGGCGTGGACCAGCGCGCCGCCCTCAGGCGCAAGGGCCCCGGGGCGGACCTCCTGGCCATGACGGCCACGCCCATCCCGCGCACCCTCGCGCTCTCGCTCTACGGGGACGTGGACCTCTCGCGCATCCGCCGGCGCCCGCGCGCCGGGGCCGGCATCGTCACCAAGGTGGTGCCGCCGGAGAGCCTCGACCTCGCCTGGGGCGCGGTGCGAGACGCCGTGGCGGCGGGGCACCAGGCCTACGTCATCTGCCCCCTGGTGGACGAGAAGGACGACGGCTCGGCGCTCGACGACGTCCCGGAGGCCCTGCGCGCCGCGCCCGCGCGCCCGCGCTCGGCCGTGGCCACCCTCGAGGAGCTGCGCACCCAGGTGCTGCCCGGCATCACCTGCGACATCCTCACGGGCCGCATGGCGCCCGCCGAGAAGGACGCGACGATGGAGCGCTTCCGCGCGGGGGCGACCCAGGTCCTCGTGGCCACCACCGTGGTGGAGGTGGGCGTGGACGTCCCCAACGCCACGGTCATGGTGGTGCTCGACGCGGACCGCTTCGGCCTCGCCACCCTGCATCAGCTCCGCGGCCGCGTGGGCCGCGGGGACGTGGCGGGCACGGTGTACCTGAGCTGCGCCGCCGGGCGCGACAGCCGCGCGCGGCAGCGCCTGGCCGCCCTCGAGGCCACCGCGGACGGCTCCGAGCTCGCAGAGCTCGACCTGCGCCTGCGGCACGAGGGCGAGGTTCTGGGGTATCGTCAGAGCGGCGGCGTCACGCTCAGGATCTCCGACCTCGAGTCCGACGCCGACCTCGTGGAGGCCGCGCACGAGGACGCGCGCGAGATCGCGGCGGAGGACCCCAACCTCTCCGCGCCCGAGCACCGCGCGCTGGCGCTCGAGGCACGGGAGCGCTTTGGCGCGTACTTCGAGGAGCTGGAGGGAGCATGAGGATAGTCGGCGGAAGATGGCGCGGGCGCGCGATAGAGGCGCCCGCCGGCCGCGGGACCACGCGCCCCACCACGGACAGGGCGCGGGAGTCCATAGCCTCCATGATCCTCTCGGCCGCGGGGCTCGACCTCGCGGGGCTCTCCGTGCTGGACGCCTTCGCCGGTTCAGGCGCGATGGGCCTCGAGCTCGTCTCGCGCGGGGCGGAGCGAGCCACGCTCGTCGAGAAGGACCGCAGGGTCGCGGGCATCGTCCGCCGCACGCTGTCCTCGCTCGGGGCCGCGGCCGACGAGGCGCGCGTGGTCTGCGGGGACGTCTTCGCCCTCGCCGCGCGTGGCCTTCCCGGCGCGCCCTTCGGCGTCGTCTTCCTCGACCCTCCGTACGCGGTGGGGGCGGAGCGCGTGGGCGGGCTCGTGGAGGCTCTGTCGCGGACGGGGCAGCTCGCGCCCGGGGCCATCGTGGTCTACGAGCACGCGGCGGCCGACCCCGGCCTCGCCTGCGAGGCCCTCGAGCTCAGGAAGTCAAAGACACACGGAATCACGACCGTCGACCTTCTCGTCGCGCGGTCCGGAGAGGGGGAGTCATGAGCGGCTCCAGCGCAGACACCATCACCCACGTGGTGGTCCCGGGCACCTTCGACCCGGTGACCTTCGGCCACCTCGACGTCATCCGCCGGGCGCGGCGCCTGTTCCCGCGGGTCACCGTGGCCGTGGCGGCGTCGGCCAACAAGCACGGGCGCGGCACCTCCTTCACGCTCGAGGAGCGCGTGGACATGATCCGCGAGGCCATCGAGCTCGAGGGCCTGCCCGCGGACATCGAGGTGCTGCCCTTCACCGGGCTTCTCGTCACCTTCTGCCACGAGCTGGGCGCGGGCGGCGTGGTCAAGGGCCTGCGCGCCATGACCGACTTCGAGTACGAGCTCCAGCAGGCCGACCTCAACAGCCACATGGCACCCGACCTCGAGTCCGTCTTCGTCATGTCGAGCCCAAAGTACGGCTACGTCTCGTCCTCCATCGTGCGCGAGATCTCCGCCATGGGCTCCGACGTGAGCATCCTCGTCCCCGCCAACGTGAACGCCCGCCTGCGCGCCCACTTCGCCGCCTCCTGACAAAGGGGACGGGTCTGACAGGTCGCTTGACAGATTGCTCGGGTCAAACTTGACAGATTGCTCACATGACAGATTGCTCAGGTCAAACTGTCAAGCAGATGGCTTGACAGTTTGACCTGAGCAATCTGTCATGTGAGCAATCTGTCAAGTTTGTCACGAGAGATCTGTCACGAGCGCGACGTGGTTCAACTCGCGGCGCACGTTTCGTGATATCGCCGCTAATCTGCTATGATGCTCGATACAGATGCTTCGAGACGCCGCCGCGCGTCGATGAATCACGCGAAAGGACCACAGATGCAGCCAGGTGAGGAAATCGAGAGCTTGGTGGACGAGCTCGAGCAGATCGTGAACGAGGCCAAGTCCCCCCTCATGGACAACGGCCAGAAGAAGATCGTCGACGCCCAGGACGTCTACGAGATTCTGGACGAGATTCGCCGCGTCTTCCCGCAGGAGTTCTCCGACGCGCGCCGCATCCTCAAGGAGGAGCAGGAGACCCTGTCCCGCGCCCAGCAGCAGGCCGACTCCATCATCGCCGATGCCCAGCAGCAGGCCATGATCCTCGCAGGCGACCAGGAGATCGTCCGCCTGGCCCAGCAGCAGGCCGAGGGCATCCGCGACCAGGCCGCCCAGTACGAGCGCGACACCCGCTACAACGCGGAGGAGTACGCCGACACCGTGCTCGCGCACCTCGAGGAGAACCTCAAGAGCCTCACGAGCTCCGTCACCCGAGTCCGCCAGACGCTCGACGAGAACTCCGGCCCGCGCAACACCACCAACAACGTGCCCTGGTAGCCATGCGGCCCCTCATCATCTCCCTTGACGACCGCCTCGCCAACGCGGGCGACACCTGGCAGTACGCCGGTCACCTGGACGAGGCGGGCTACGTGCTCGGCGACCACGAGTTCTCGCTCCCCGAGGGCGCGGACTACGACCTCGTGCTCACCAACACCGGCGAGGGCGTGCTCGCCACGGGCATGCTCCGCGCGCGCGTGACGGGGACGTGCGACCGCTGCCTCGAGGAGGCGTCCTTCGACGTGGACGCGGAGGTGGACGGCTACTACCTCTTCGAGGAGCCCGAGCAGCTCGCCGAGGACGAGGACGAGGCGGACTTCGAGCTCGTCTCGCCGGACCGCACGATCGACCTCTCCGGCGCGCTGCTCTCCGCGCTCGTGATGGAGACGCCCTTCGTCGTGCTCTGCCGCGAGGACTGCGCCGGCCTCTGCCCGGTCTGCGGCGCCAACCTCAACGAGGTGGACTGCGGCCACGTGGCCGAGCTCGACGCCGCGCGCGAGCGGGAGCGCCTCTCGGCGTCTCCCTTTGCCGCGCTCGCCGGCCTCGACCTCACGGGCTCTGACGAGGCCCCTGCGTCCGACGCCGCGCCCGAGGAGTGAAGAATTGCTGATGGGACGTTCCCCGAACGGGGGAGTCGTGCTATAGTGTCTCCTCGCATGACTGGAGACAGCCTGCCTCCGTGGCGAGCGGAGGGGCAGAGTTTGTGAACAGGAGAGTCTGACATGGCAGTACCCAAGCAAAAGAAGGGCCGCGGCGCCACCCACACCCGTCGTTCGGCCAACAGCAAGCTCGAGGCCGCGGCTCGCTCCGTGTGCCCGCAGTGCGGCGCCCCCAAGCTCCCGCACCACGTGTGCCCCAACTGCGGCTACTACAAGGACCGCGAGGTCGTCGTCACCGAGTAGCCCCGGCGCTGAACGTCTTGCCAGGCCGGCCCCAGAGGGTCGGCCTTTTTCATGCCGCGACCCTCGGTTCTTCTCGCCTTGACAGTTTGCTCAGGTCAAACTGTCAGGCACTTGACAGTTTGACCTGAGCAAACTGTCAAGCGCCTTGTCTCGCAGTGAGTTCCTGGCGCTTTTTGTCCCCTGGGAGGGCCCCAAACTGCCAAAAACTCACTCTCGGCCCCGGCTGCCCCTCGGGGCCGGACGGCCGGACCCGTCCGGGCCGCCAGGACGGCGAGAAGAACGCCCGGCCGCGGCTTGCGTCATAATGTATGCGCCCACAAGGGCAAGCGAGAGCCGAAGGGGGAGTCATGACTACCATCTGCGTTGACGTCATGGGCGCGGACAAGGAGCCCGCCGTCCTGCTCGAGGGCGTGGCATCCGCGCTGGAGGCCGATCCCGAGCTCAGCGTGCTCGTGGCCGGCGCCGCCGACGTCGTGGACCCGTTCTGCGCGTCGCACGACCGCGCCCGCGCGCTCGTGACGACCGAGGTCATCGCCATGTCCGAGCACCCCGCGCAGGCCGTGCGCAAGAAGAAGGACGCGAGCATCGTGCGCGCCGCCGCCGCGGTCCACGCCGGCGAGGCGGACGGCCTCTTCTCCGCCGGCTCCACCGGCGCCGTCCTCACCGCCGCCACCTTTGGCGTGGGGCGCCTCAGGGGCATCAAGCGCCCCGCGCTCTCGCTGCCGTTCCCCGGCGTCTCCGGCCGGCCCACGGTCTTTCTGGACATGGGGGCCAACGCCGACGTCAAGCCGGACGTGATGGTGCAGTTCGCCCACATGGGCCGCGCCTACTCCCGCGCCGTCCTGGGCGTGGAGGACCCCCGCGTGGGCCTTCTCTGCAACGGCTCCGAGGACACCAAGGGCTCGGAGATGGCGCTCGCCTACCACGCCGCGCTCGAGGCCGGCAACTGCGGCTTCGCGGGCAACGCGGAGGGGACGGACCTTCTGGCGGGCACCTTCGACGTCATCGTGGCGGACGGCTTCACCGGCAACGTGGCCCTCAAGTCCATCGAGGGCACCGGCAAGTTCGTCATCTCGCGCCTCAAGGCCGCGATGGGGGAGTCCGCCAGGAACAAGATAGGCATGGCGCTCCTCGCGGGCTCGCTCAAGGGCCTCGCCGCGGAGCTCTCCGGAGACCAGTACGGCGGCGCCGTCCTTCTCGGCCTGCGCGCGCCCGTGGTGAAGGGGCACGGGGCCACGAGCGCCCGGGCGGTCTGCCAGGGCACGCTCGCCGCGGCGGCGGCCGTGCGCGCGGGCCTCACCCAGAAGATCGCCGACGCCTGCGACCTCGCCTGACGGGGGCGCGGCTGCACAAAATGGGACGTGCCCGTTTTGTGCAAGGGTCTGCACGTTTCAGGCACGTCCCCTTTTGTGCAAGTAACGGGTAGAATCACATGAGAAACAACCGGGGCCTGCCCCGAGGCAAGGAGGCACACATGGATCGCGACGCAATTCTCGCCAAGGTCATCGAGGTCGTCGAGGACACGCTCTCGCTGGGCGACGACGTCACGCTGGGCGAGGACACCAACCTCAAGGAGCTCGGCGCGGACTCCTTCGACCTCCTCGAGCTCGTCACCGCGCTCGAGGACGAGTTCGGCGTCCAGATGGCCGACGAGTCCGTGGGCGAGATCGTGACCGTCGGCCAGGTCGTCGACGGCATCGCCGCCGCCCAGTAGCGAGGCGCCCCTCTTGAAGATGCACCAGCGGGTGGTCCAGGCCGAGGAGATCTGCGGCCACCTCTTCTCTAACGAGGACCTCGTCATATCCGCCCTCACGCACCCCTCGGCCGCCGAGGGGAAGTCGCACGCCGCCTCGTACGAGCGGCTCGAGTTCCTGGGCGACTCCATCCTGGGGGCCATCGTGGCGCGCGACCTGTTCCTGCGCTTCCCCGAGATGGACGAGGGCTCGCTCACGCAGGCCAAGATCAGCCTCGTCTCCGGCAAGATGCTCTCCACGGTGGCCGAGCGCCTGGGCCTCGCCCCGCTCATCCTCATGGGGGAGTCCGAGAGGGGCACCGGGGCGCGCGGCATGCACTCCGCGCTGGAGAACGTCTACGAGGCGCTCGTGGGGGCCCTCTACCTGGACGCCGGCTACGACGCGGCCCACGAGTTCGTCATGAGGACGCTGGGCCCCGAGGTCTCCCCGGCGCTCGCCGAGAAGCCCATCAGCCCCAAGTCCCGCCTGCAGGAGATCACCCAGCGCGAGTGGCACTGCGGCCCCGAGTACAAGCTCGTGGCGGAGGAGGGCCCGGCGCACGACCCCACCTTCACCTCGGTGGTGATGGTGGAGGGGCGGCGCATCGGGCGCGGCTCCGGATCCTCCAAGAAGTCCTCCGAGAGCTCGGCCGCCGTGGACGCCCTCGTGCGGCTGGGCTACGCGGACGAGGGGGACTTCTCCGGCGCCGGCACCACCAACTAGCACGAAAGGCCCCACCCCGTGTATCTGAAGTCGCTCACGCTCAAGGGCTTCAAGTCCTTCGCCGACAAGACCCAGATGGTCTTCGACCCGGGCCTCACCGTGGTCGTGGGCCCCAACGGCTCGGGCAAGTCCAACGTCTCCGACGCCATCCTCTGGGTCCTGGGCGAGCAGAGCGCCAAGCAGCTGCGCGGACAGGCCATGGAGGACGTCATCTTCTCCGGGTCCTCCGCGCGCGGCGCCGTGGGCGTGGCCGAGGTCACCCTCGTGCTCGACAACTCCGACCACACGCTGCCCATCGACTTCTCCGAGGTGGGCATCACCCGCCGCATGTACCGCTCCGGCGAGTCCGAGTACCTCATCAACGGCTCGCCCTCCCGCCTCATGGACGTCCAGGACATCCTGCACGACTCGGGCCTGGGCAAGGACACGCACTCGATCATCTCCCAGGGCAAGCTCGACTCCATCCTCTCGAGCCGCCCGGAGGAGCGCCGCGCCCTCATAGAGGAGGCCGCGGACATCTCCAAGCACCGCCGGCGCAAGGAGCGCAGCCAGAGGAAGCTCGCCTCCATGGACGAGAACCTCACGCGCGCCAAGCTCCTCTCCCGCGAGATCGCCCGGCAGCTGCGCCCGCTCGAGCGCCAGGTGGACAAGGCCAAGCGCAGCCACGAGCTCACCGACGAGCTCAAGGGCCTCTCCATCCAGCTGGCCGTGGACGACCTGCGCCAGCTCCAGGGCACCTACGAGCGCCTCTCCGCCCGCGGGCGCGAGGCGGACGCCGCGATTGAGCTCGCGCAGTACCGCCATGACGAGAAGAGCGCCGAGCTCGAGAAGTTCCAGCTGCTCCTCGAGCAGAAGGGCCTCTTCGTGGGCGACCTCGGCGAGCAGCGCCGCCGCATGCAGGACGCCCTGGGACGGATGGACGCCGACATGCGCCTTCTCGAGGAGAAGGGCAAGAACATGGTGGCGCGCCTCTCGGACATGCGCATGCAGCTCTCCGCTATGCAGAAGCAGCGCGCGGACGCCGCGGCCGAGCACGAGCGCGTGGAGGCTGACCTCTCTGACCTGAGGGTCCGCGAGGAGGATCTCAGGAGGAGCGTCTCCGAGCTCTCGGCGGCCTCCCACGCCGCCGTCGAGCGCCGCCGGCAGCTGGACGCGGAGATGGGCGCGATCACCTCCGAGGAGCGCGCGGCGCGCTCCGAGGCCGACCGCGAGACGCTCGCCTACGCCAAGCTCGAGGAGCAGATCTCGAGCGCCGAGGTCGAGGACCAGATGTTCGTCTCGCGCCTGGAGCAGCTGGACGAGGGCGTGCGCACGGCCGAGGAGGCCCTCGCCGAGCGCGATCGCGCCGCCGAGAGGCTCGAGGCCGAGCTCGCCGACGCCCGCGCCCGCGCGGCCGAGCTCGAGGGTCGCATAGCCTCCGCCTCCGCCGAGCTCGAGCGGGCCCGCGCCGCCGAGCGGGACGCGCGCTCCGAGCTCTCCTCGGCCGAGGCCACGCTCTCGGCCCTGCGCTCCGTGGACGCGGACGTGGAGAAGTCGAGCCCGCTCGCGGCCGCCCTCGCAGAGGCCGCCGGGGCGGACGTCCAGTGCCGCCTCGCGGACCTCATAGACGCCGATAAGGACGTGGAGTCGCTCGTCGAGCGCCTGCTGGGAGACGACCTCGCGGCCCTCGTGGTGGCGGACGCCGAGGCCGCCTCCGGCCTCGCGGAGCGCGCCGCGTCCATGGAGGGCGCCGACGGCCGCGCCGCGATCGTCTCGCGCGCCGCCGCCGCGGGCCCGCGCGCGGAGGGAGCCCCCGGCGCCCCGCTCGTCGAGCGCCTGCGCGTCGCGGACGAATCCCGTGCCCTTCTCGACGCCCTTCTCGGCGGGGTGCGCCTCGTGGGGAGCGCCTCCGAGGCCGTGGCGGCCCAGCAGGGCTTCCCCGGGCCCACGTACGTCTCGCCCGACGGCACGGTGGCGCTGCCGGACGGCCGCGTGCGCGTGGGCACCGCCCCCTCGAGCGAGGCGGGCGCCCTCGAGCGCAAGCGGCGCATCCGCGAGCTCGCCACCCGCGTGCCCGCCCTCGCCGAGGCTCTCGAGGCGACCTCCGGCGACGTCTCCGACGCCGAGCTCGCCCTCGCCGAGGCCCGCGACGGGTCCGCCTCCGCCAAGGGCGAGGTGGCGCGCCTCACCGCGGAGCTCTCCTCGGCCACGTCCGAGCGCGGGCGTCTCGAGGCCCAGCTCTCCTCGGCCGCCTCCGAGCGCGCCCAGGTGACCAAGCGCCGCGAGTCCTCGCGCCAGCGCGCCGCCGAGGCCCGCGAGAGGATCGAGGGCCACCGCGCCGCCGCCCGCGGGGCCCGCGAGCGCGCAGACGAGCTCGCCGCGGCGCTCTCCGAGCGCTCCGAGGAGCACGAGGAGGCCATCCGCGAGCAGGGGAGGGCGAGCCGCGAGCTCTCCGACGCGCGCCTCGAGCTCGCCATGGCGACGGAGCGCAGGGGAAGCCTCGCCACGCGCGAGCGCGAGCTCGCGAGGCGCGTCTCGGACCTCGCCGCGCGCATCGCCGCCACCGAGGGCGCCTCCCGAGCACAGGAGGTTGTGCGCCTCCGCGTGGACCCGCTGCACAAGCGCTACCAGGCCCTGCGCGCCCGCGCCCTGGAGA
>CALUJT010000071.1 GCA_944321005.1 uncultured Atopobiaceae bacterium
GATCGGCTACAAGATCCGCGAGGCCCGCTCCGTCGACCGCCCGCCCTACATGCTCATCCTGGGCGAGCAGGAGGTCGAGGCCGGCAACGTCTCCGTGCGCGACCGCTCCAACGAGACGCACGCCCGCGACCTCGACGAGTTCATCGCCGACGTCCGCGCGGATATCGCCGAGCGCCGCTAGGCGAGAAGCGCCGCGGTGGGCGAGAAGAACCTCGACATAGAAGCACTCTCGGCGCTCTCGTCCCAGATGGGGCGGGAGCGCTGGCGCGTTCTCTCGGACGCGGCGCAGGTGGTGGCCAACTACCTCGTGTGCCACCCGCGCGTGGAGGCCGTGCGCTACCCGGGCCTCAAGTCGGACCCCGACTTCCCGCGGGCGGCGAACGCGCTCGTCGGCGGCTTCGGGCCGCGCGTGGCCTACCGCGTGGCGGGCGACCCGGCGGGGGAGTGGCGCCGCTGGGAGGCAGACGATCGCGACGCCCGCGCCCAGGTCATGGATCTCGAGGTCCTTCTCGCCTGACGGAGTGCACAAATGGGGACGTGCCTGAAACGTGCAAAATGTTGCACGTTTCAGGCACGTCCCCATTTGTGCAATTCATGACAAACTACCCTGTCCCCCCCCTGTCAGCCCCGCATGCTAGCGGGCGGTGCGCTCGGGGAGCTCGCCGGAGCGGTAGGCGTCGAGCAGGGCGCGCAGGTCGGCGATCTGCTCGCGGATGTCCGCACCGGTGTCCGTGTCGTCTATCGTGAGCGGGCGCGGCTCCAGCTCGAAGCGGTCGTCGTCGCTCATGATGTCCGCGTTGAGGTCGAGCACGTCCGCGATCGAGCCGAAGGGCCGGTGCGCCTTGATGCGCATGCCGCGCGGGTCGGAGATAAGCGTGTAGCCGGCGATGCCGGTGGTCTTGTGGTACGCCTGGCAGAACCCGCCGTCTATGACCACGAGCCGGCCGCCGGCGCGCACGGGGCTCTCGCCCTCGGATGCGTGGACCGGCGTGTGGCCGTTGATGATGTGCCCGTGTCGCGGGTCCGCCCCGAACTCCTCCAGGATGCGTCGGCACACCTCCGGGTTGTCCGTGAGGGCGTATTCCGGTTGGCGCGGCTCGGCGCAGGGGGTGCGGTCGGCGAAGTACGTGCGCTCGAAGGTCTTGATCACGCGGCCGGAGAGCGGGGAGTAGCGCCCGCACCAGAGGTACCACATCCAGTCGAGCGAGACCTCGTCGCTCTCGTGCCAGGCGCGCCGCGCAAGGCGGTCGGCGTAGTCGTAGTACTCCTTGCCGGCGAGGAGCTGCCCCTGGTGGTTCACCGGGTGGAAGGTCCCGTCCTCGTTCATGGGCACGCATGCGTGGAAGAGCACGTCGTCGTTGTGCACGAGGTATGCGCTGCCGTGCTCGTAGAGAAAGCCCACGTGCGCCGCCAGCTTGTAGGAGCCGCGCACCGCGGCGAGGAGGTTGTCCATCACGCGCAGCTCGTCGTCCGTGAGCGTGTAGGGGTCGTGCGGGTCCAGGGTGGGGAAGTCGCTCGTGACGAGCTGGTAGTCCTTCTCGCCCACGCGCGCGACCCCGCGGGAGGGGTCAACGGTCCCCAGCAGCAGGCGGTCCTCCATGTGCCAGTTGGGGTGCCGCGCTATGGTCTGCCCCTCCAGCTTGAAGAGGATGACCGATATCGCCTTCTCGAGCGGCGTCATCGCGTCGCCGGAGCGGTAGGTTGCCTCGGCAAAGAGCGCGAGCTCGCGGAGCGAGATCCCGTAGGCGCCCTCGAGGATCTTGAGGGAGTCGTAGCGGATGTTGTTGCGGATCACGGCGGCCAGGCACGTGGTCGAGCCCGCCGCGGCGCCCATCCACACGATGTCGTGGTTGCCCCACTGCAGGTCGACGGAGTGGTACTCCATCAGGCGGTCGAGGATCTTGTCCGCGTGCGAGCCGCGGTCGAAGACGTCGCCCACGAGGTGCAGGTGGTCCACCGCGAGGCGCTTGATGAGCGAGGCGAGGGAGACGATGAAGTCGTCGGCAGACCCCGTGTCCACGATGGTGTCTATGATGCGCTGGTGGTAGCGCCGCCGCTGCTCGCCCTCGCCGGGGGAGGCGTGCAGGAGCTCGTCGATGATGTAGGCGTACTCCTGCGGCATGGCCTTGCGCACCTTGGAGCGGGTGTAGGAGTCCGAGAGGTAGCGCGCCAGGCGCACGAGGCGCATGAGCGTGATGGCGTACCACTCCTCCGTGACCGTGCCGGAGGACTTGAGGCGCCGGAGCTTCCTGTGCGGGTAGTAGATGAGGGTGCAGAGGTCCGCCTGCTCGTCGTGCGTGAGCTCAAAGCGGAAGGTGGCGGCCACGCGCTCGCGGATGACGCCCGAGCAGTTGTTGAGGATGTGCTTGAAGGCGTCGTACTCGCCGTGGACGTCGGAGACGAAGTGCTCCGTCCCCTTGGGCAGGTTGAGGATGGCCTCCAGGTTTATGACCTCGGAGAACGCCGAGCGCGCGGTGGGGAACTTCTCCGAGAGGAGCTCCAGGTACTTGCGGTCGGGCGGGGTGTGCGGGGAGGACCCGGGCTTCTCAGGCATGGCGCTGTCCCTTCTCTGCGGTCGTCTGCCCCCAGCGTGAGGCAGTTGAATCGATATCGCGCCTGATGACACGGCGAGAAGAACACGTTTGTAACGCGGGACCTGCCGGGGCCGCGCGCGGCTGCGCCGGCGAGCCCTAGAGGACCTCGACCTCGGCCTCCTCGCAGTACTTCTTGAAGTGCTCAGTGAGGTTGCCATCCGAGACCACGTAGTCCACGTCCGCCAGGTCGCAGATCTTGAAGGTGCTGCGGCGGCCCAGCTTGGTGGAGTCCATGAGCACGGCCGTGCGCTCGGCGTGGGCGATGAGCGCGCGCTTGAGCGCCGCCTCGTCGTCCGAGCCGCAGGCGAAGCCGGTGGAGCTCTGGAAGGCGGTCACGCCCAGGAACAGCAGGTCCACGTTGAGTGCGCTCACGTCCTCCACGGTCTTGGAGCCGTTGAGGCTCATGCTGAAGCGGTTGAGGTTGCCGCCCACCATGATGCAGCGGGCCCTCTCGAGCCGGGCGAGCTCCGCCGCGCAGGTGAGGCTGTTGGTGAAGACGATGAGGCGGTCGTCCGGCAGCGCATGGGCGAGCGCGGTGGTGGTGGAGCCGGAGTCCAGGAAGATGGTGCTGTCCGGGCGCACGAGCCCCAGGGCCTTCTGCGCGATGGCGGCCTTGGCCTCGACGTTCCTGGTGGTGCGGTTGAGCAGGAGGTCGTCCGTCCCCACCACGAACTCCACCGAGCGCGCGCCTCCGTGCGTGCGCACGATGCGCCGGGACTCGTCGAGCGACTTGAGGTCGGTCCTGAGCGTCATCTCGGAGACGTCGGGGAACTCCTTCTTGAGCTGGGCGAAGGTGACCGACCCCTGTGCGTTGACGAACTGTACCAGGCGCTCGCGGCGCTCCCGCATGCTGCTGCCCATCTGGCTCCTCCCTACGGCTGCCTCACATGATACTCAATCAGGGTCCAGCCACGTCGAGCCGAGACCCGCGGGGGCGCCGCTCCCCGCCCGGATGACGCGGGGAGCGGCGCAGGAGGAAGCGGGGAGGGGCCTACTCCTCGACCCAGTTCTCGAGCAGGAAGCGCTCTGCCTCGGGGCACCAGAGGCCCTTGTTGGCCTCGACGATGTCCGCGAGGCCGGCGTAGCGCTCGTCCTCTGCCGCGCGGGAGCGCAGGTCCTCGAGGGCGGTGAGCGGCATGCTCACGTGCGTGTAGATGAGCTTCTTGCCGCCCGGGATCTTGGGCAGGGTGAGCGTGGTCTCGGCCGCGGCGTCCAGGCCGCCCACGTGCGTCACCATGACGGCGGGGTCGATGCGCCCGGCGGCGGTGAGCTCGAGGGACTCGATCTCGTCGTCCGTGTTGCCGCCCGTGGTGCCCATCACGTGGTGGGAGCCGTAGTGGACCTCGTAGAAGTTCATTTCGGCCTTGAAGTTCTTATCGGTTGGTCCGGCGAAGAAGTTGAGGCAGCCGTCGCGTCCGAGGATGGCGTCGGAGAGCGTCACCACGGGTGCCACGGGTGCGTAGCAGAGCACGTCGTCAAAGCCGGTGCCGCCGGAGACCTCGCGCAGGGCGGCCACGGGGTCGTCGTAGTCGCCGTTGTTGACGAACACGAGGTCGATGCCCGTCTCGGCCTTGACCTCCTCGGGATCGAAGAGCTCGGCCGCGCGGTCCAGGCGGTCCTGGTTGATGTCCGCCACCATGACGAGGCTCGGGCGACGGTCGCAGTGCAGGGCGTAGGTGAGCGCCCCCAGGCCCATGGGGCCGGCGCCGGCCACGATGGCGAGCTTACCGCCCTCGCGGATGCCCATCTCGTGGGCGTAGACGCCCATCTGCGTGTGGTACGCGGCGTGGAATGCGCCGATCGAGCAGCTCATGGGCTCGGCGAGCGAGGCCTGGTAGTACGCCTCGCCCGTGTACTCGAGCAGACAGTCGCACTCCATGACCTCGGCGGGCAGGATGCAGTAGGTGGCGTCGCCTCCGCAGAACTCGTAGGAGTAGCCCGGGCTCCACATGGTGCCCTTGTAGTTGAGGGCGGGCTGAATCGTGAACTTCATGCCGGGCTTGAAGCGGTCCGCCCACTTGGCGCCCACCTCCACGATGTCGCCGGCGAACTCGTGCCCCATGATAGCCGGGTGCTCTGCCACGTCCTCGTGCACGCGCTTGTGCTCGACGCCCAGGGTGGCGCACTTGTAGGTGGACATGCAGATGCTGTCGGAGACCACCTTGACCAGGACCTCGTCGTCCTTGATCTGCGGGAGCTCGAACTCGTCCAGACGCAGGTCGTTTGCCGCGTGGAGACGCACTGCCTTAGCCTTCATGTTCTTTCCTTTCCTCGGTTGACAGTTTGCTCAGGTCAAACTGTCAAGTTGACGGATTGCTCGGATTGCGAGTCGGTGCCGCTAGAGGGCCTCGATGGTCACCTTGTCCATCAGGGAGTCCACGAGCGAGCGCTCGGCCGCCTGCGTGCCGGACTGCATGACGTTGGCCGCGCCCGTGGCCATGGCCAGGCGCGTGGCGTCCTCGAGGGACATGCCCCGCTCCTCGGCAAACGCGAGCGCCGCCACCACGGAGTCGCCGGCGCCCACGGTGGAGCCAACCTCCACCTTGGGGGAGCGGGCACGGAGCGCATGGTTCCCGTCCACCACGACGGCGCCCGCGCCGCCCATGGAGACGACCACGCGCCCCACGCCGCGGGAGACGAGGGCGCGCGCCTCTGCCACGACGTCCGCCTCGCCCGAAAGCTCCCTGCCGCAGAGGCGGGAGAGCTCCGCGTCGTTGGGCTTCACCAGGTACGGGCTCGCATCCAGGCCGCGGGTGAGGGCATCGCCGTCCGCGTCGAGGAAGACCTTCGCGCCCGCGGCGGAGCAGGACCTCGCCCACGCCGCGTAGGTGGCCACGGGCGCGCCCTTGGGGAGGCTCCCGGAGAGGACGACTATGTCACCCTCGACGAGCTTCTCGGCGAGCGCTTCGCGCATGGCGTCGAGCTGAGCGATCGAGGCCTGGGGGCCGGGCTCGTTGATGTCCGTGTGCGTGTCGAGCTCCGGGTCGACGACCTTGAGGTTGGTGCGCGTCTCGCCGGCCGCCTCGAACGCCCAGACGTCGATGCCCTGGGCCTCGAGCATGCCCGCGATCTTCTCGCCCACCGAGCCGCCCAGAAGGGCGACGGCGCGGCTCTGCCCGCCGAGCTTGGAGATCACCTTGGAGACGTTGATGCCCTTGCCGCCTGGGTCCTCTCGGACGTCAGAGATGCGGTTCACCTCGTCAAGCGTGAAGCGGTCGACGCGCGCCGTCTTGTCGAGCGCGGGGTTGAGCGTGACGGTGTAGATCATGGCCCTCTCCTTTCCCTCTGTTGTTGGTTTGCAAGTGAAGATGTCGAAACAAAAGTCAATTGTCATCATAACGACAGTCTCAGTACTGTCAATCCAAAAGTCAAATTTGCGAGAAGAACGCCGTTTAGCGATTAAAACAGACCGTCCACCACGAAATTAGGTCTTCTGCACGGACTATTGAAACAAAAGCCTAGAATCAAAGTCGTTGAAACAAAAGTCACGGGGAAACCCGCTCTGTTCAACGCGTCGGCCCGTTGCGACGGGCCTCAGGAAAGGAGGGACCGATGTCGGTACGCGAGGGTCTCTCTAGGTTCGGCAAGTTTCTCAGCGGCATGGTCATGCCAAACATCGGGGCGTTCATCGCCTGGGGCTTTCTCACCGCGCTCTTCATAGAGACGGGGTGGCTCCCCAACGAGCAGTTCGCGAGCATCGCGACCCCCATGCTCAGCTACCTCATCCCGGTGCTCATCGCCGCGCAGGGCGGCTACCTCACCGGAGGGGACCGCGGCCGCATCGTGGGCGCCATCGCGGTCATCGGCTGCATCGCCGGCGCGCCCGACACCACGATGCTCATGGGCGCCATGGTGATGGGCCCCTTCGCCGGGTGGGTCATCAAGACGTTCGACCGCCTCATGGAGGGGAGGACGCCGGCCGGCTTCGAGATGCTGATCGACAACTTCTCCGTGGGCATCATCGGCATGCTGCTCTCGATGCTCGGCTACATCGCCATCGGCCCCATCATGACCACAATCCTGGCCGTGCTCATGGGCGGCGTGCAGATCCTCATGCAGTACGGGCTCATGCCGCTTCTGGCCATCTTCATCGAGCCCGCCAAGGTGCTCTTCCTCAACAATGCCATCAACCACGGCATCTTCACGCCCATCGGCATCGCGCAGGCCGAGGCCACGGGCCGCTCCATCATGTACATGCTCGAGGCCAACCCCGGCCCCGGACTGGGCGTGCTCCTGGCGTACTGCTTCTTCTGCAGGGACAAGAAGACCCGCCAGTCCGCGCCGGGCGCCGTGATCATCCACTTCCTGGGCGGCATCCACGAGATCTACTTCCCCTACGTGCTCATGAACCCCAAGGTCATCATCGCCCCCATCGTGGGCAACATGTGCGCCATCGCGTGGTTCAGCTTCACGGGCGCGGGCCTCACCTCCGCGGCGTCCCCGGGCTCGATCATCGCCTTCCTCTCCATGACGCCCTCCGACCTCATGGTCACCAACATCATCGGCGTGGCCATCGCCGCCGGCGTCTCCTTCGCCATCGCGGTGCCGCTCGTGCGCACCATGGCCGTGGCGGACATCGACCAGGCGAGCCAGCAGATGCGCGAGATGAAGGGCGCCGCGGAGGCGGCCGTCATCTCCGACACCCAGGGCGGCAAGATCGTCTTTGCCTGCGACGCCGGCATGGGCTCCTCCGCGATGGGCGCCACCCGCTTCCGCAACCGCGTCAAGGCCGAGCGCCCGGACCTCACCGTGGAGCACTCGAGCGTGGACACCGTCCCAGCGGACGCGAGCATCGTCGTGTGCCAGCGCGTGCTCTCCGAGCGCGCCCGCAAGAGCGCCCCGCAGGCCCAGATCGTGACCATCGACAACTTCCTGGACGACCCCGGTCTCGACGCGCTCTACAAGGCCCTCACGCAGATCTCGCACGCCTCCGAGCTCATGGAGACCGTGCCCGCCCCGGCACCGGCGCAGGAAGCCGAGAAGGACGACCGCCCGAGCCTCGCCATCACCGCGGCAGACGTCCAGCTGGGGCTCTCTCCGGTCGACCGCGAGCGCTGCATCCGCGACTCCGGCGCCCTTCTCGTCGAGCGCGGCTGCGTGGCCGAGCCCTACGTGGACGCCATGCTCGAGCGCGACCGCCTCACGAGCGTCTACATTGGCATGGGTATCGCCATCCCGCACGGCACCAACGAGGCCAAGGACGCCGTCCAGAAGACCGGTGTGGTGCTGCAGCAGTACCCCGAGGGCGTCTCCTGGGGAGACGAGCGCGCGCAGCTGGTCTTTGGCATCGCCGGCAAGGGGGAGGAGCACCTCGAGGTGCTCGCCAACATCTGCAGGATTCTCGAGGACGAGGCCGTCCTCGAGAAGATGAAGACCACCGACGACGTTGACTGGGTCGTGAGAGTCCTCTCAGGCCGCTCGAGCGGGGCCCAGTAGGGGATGGCCCTCTGTTTGGCAATGTTCCGCCAAACAGGTGCTATACTCCAATAGATATCTCCGCGGATATCCCTGTGTGGCCGAACCAAAGAGTGCTTCACCTTGTCCTTTGTACGACCCTGCCGGCGCGCCCCGTCGGCAGGGTCCGAGAAATAGGAGGAACGCATGGCAGACAACGTTACGACCACTATTGACAGCGTCGAGGCGCTGCAAGCGCGCATCAAGGAGATGCGCGCCGCGCAGGCCGAGTTCGCTAGGTTCACCCAGGAGCAGGTGGACAAGATCTTCTACGAGGCGGCCATGGCCGCCAACAAGGCCCGCATCCCGCTGGCCAAGATGGCCGTCGAGGAGACCGGCTACGGCATCGTGGAGGACAAGGTCATCAAGAACCACTATGCCTCCGAGTACATCTACAACAAGTACAAGGACATGAAGACCTGTGACGTCATCTCCGACGACAAGGCCTTCGGCTACAAGCAGATCGCCGAGCCCATCGGCCTGGTTGCCGCCGTCATCCCGACGACCAACCCCACCTCCACCGCCATCTTCAAGACCCTCATCTGCCTCAAGACGCGCAACGCCATCCTCATCTCCCCGCACCCGCGCGCCAAGGAGTGCACCGCCGAGGCCGCCCGCATCGTGCGCGACGCCGCCATCAAGGCCGGCGCCCCCGAGGGCATCATCGACTGGATCGACGTCCCGTCCCTCGACATGACCGCCGAGCTCATGCGCTCCGCGGACATCATCCTGGCCACCGGCGGCCCGGGCATGGTCAGCGCCGCCTACTCCTCCGGCAAGCCGGCCCTGGGCGTCGGCCCGGGCAACAACCCGGCCATCATCGACGACACCGCCGACGTCGAGCTCTCCGTGAACTCTATCATCCACTCCAAGACCTTCGACAACGGCATGATCTGCGCCACCGAGCAGAACGTGATCGTCCTCGACGGCATCTACGACAAGGTCAAGGCCGAGTTCCAGAAGCGCGGCTGCTACTTCCTCCAGGGCGACGAGATCGCCAAGGTGGGCAACACCGTCATCGTCAACGGCGGCGTCAACGCCAAGATGGTCGGCCAGCCGGCCCCCAAGATCGCCGCGACCGCCGGCGTCACCGTGCCGGAGAGCACCAAGGTCCTCATCGGCGAGGTCGAGTCCGTCGAGCCCTCCGAGCCCTGGGCCCACGAGAAGCTGACCACCAT
>CALUJT010000072.1 GCA_944321005.1 uncultured Atopobiaceae bacterium
CCTGGCAGAACCATCGTATCGGAGGGCCCGGACACTTAGCGGAGGCCGCCCATCTCCAGAGTGGTTTAAAAGCGTTAGCGTGCAAAAGGGACAGGCACTTTTGCACGCCGACGTGCTAGCCTAGAGGGTCGTCGGGCGTGCCCGGCGGCCCTTTCGTACGTCGTCGAGAGCGGGGACCAGTGGACCTCAGCCAAGCCATAGAGTGCGCGAACGCCTTCGTCTTCCCGGGGTTTCTCACGGATGACGCCTCGCTCTCCGCGGAGCGGGCCAAGAACGAGGAGGCGCTCGGCATCCTGCGCGCCGCCTGGGCGGAGGCGCCGGCCGGCAGGGAGCCCTTCCCGTACGACCTGGTCCTCTCGCTCGCGGACCGCAACCGCGACGTCTGCGACCGCTTTGGCATAGAGAAGCTCCGCGACGTCTCTCCCTCGAGCCTCGCGCGCGGCCTCTCCAGCGCGGACCTCATCCACGCCGTGGCCGTGCTCCAGCACCGGACGGACGCGCAGGTCACTGCCCTCTCCGGCCCGGACGCGCGCGACCTCAACGTGGCCTGGGTGGACGCCCCGGTCTCCGGTATGGTGGTGGGCATCGACATAGAGACCACCGACCGCGACCCCGCCCGCGGCTACATCATCAACGTGGGCCTCGAGTTCATGACCGTGGGGCCCAAGGCCAAGCCGCACGACCCCTTTGCCGGCTACTTCGGCCTGCCGCAGATGTACGCCGAGAAGGGCGTGCCGCTGGCGGACATCCACAAGATCTCGTGGTCCGACCTCGACGGCCGCAGGCCATTCCGCGAGGACAAGCAGGTCCAGGCCGCGCTTCTCGCCGCGCTCACGGCCTATCCCTTCATGGCGCACAACGCCGCCTTCGAGGACTCCTGGTTCATGCTGCACATCGACGGCTACGCCGAGGCGCGCAAGGCGGGCCGCGTGGTGCCCATAGACACGCGCGACATCTGCCGCCGCGTTGACCCCGAGACCAAGACCCTCCCGCACGAGCAGCGACCGGCCTCGCTCGAGAGCTGGGCGCGCCGGCGTGGCACGCTCAAGGCGGGGGAGTCCGAGCGCCACCTCGGACTCGACGACGTGGAGCTCATGCTCGCCACCGTGCAGGCGGAGTTTACGGCCCGCAACATGCTGTAGGCCCCGCCGGGCGACGCTCGGATCGCGCGCCGGCGCCGCGCCCGTCTCCGAGGGTATGCGCACCGCCCCTGAGGGTATGTACAGTATTGCGAGACGGGCGTTCTTCTCGCCAGCGCTCTGACCAGCGAGTATTCTTCTGGGGACTTTTGGTGAGGTGTACATACCCTGAAGGGGTGGTGTACACACCCTCCCTCGTGATGCCGCTGGGCGAGAAGTGCTAGGCTTAGCGGCCGTGTGACCGCGAGAGAAGGAGAGCTATGAGCGAGAAGGACGCGGCCTCCGGGCTCGTCGAGTTCATCCGCGCGTGCCCGAGCGCGTTTCATGCCGCGGCGGAGATCTCCCGCCGCCTGGACGAGGCGGGGTTCACGCACCTCCCCGAGGGCGGCGCCTGGTGCGTGGAGCCGGGCGGGCGCTACTACACGACGCGCAACAACTCGAGCGTGGTGGCCCTCAAGGTGGGCTCAGAGCTCGACACCTACCACTTCCAGATGGCGGCGGCGCACGGCGACTCGCCCTCCTACAAGGTCAAGACCGTGCCCGAGCTCGAGGGGCCGGACGGCTACCTGCGCCTCGACGTGGAGGCGTACGGCGGGGCGCTCGACTACACGTGGTTCGACCGGCCGCTCGGCCTCGCCGGGCGCGTCCTCGTGCGCGAGGGCTCGCGCGTGGAGAGCAGGCTCGTCAACCTTGACCGCGACGTCTGCCTCATCCCGAGCGTGGCCATCCACTTCGACCGCAGCCGCGGGCTCGCGCCTCAGCTCAACCGCGCCGTCGACCTCGTGCCCATGCTCTCCGCAGGGGCGCTCGGGCGGGGCGCCTTCGAGCAGATGGTGGCGCACGAGGCCGGAGTGGAGCCCTCCGACGTGCTGGGGCACGACCTCTACCTCGTGGTGCGCAACGAGCCGCGCGTCTGGGGCGAGGCGGGGGAGTTCGTCTCCGGCGGGCGCCTCGACGACCTCCAGTGCGCCTACGCCGCGCTCGAGGCCTTCCTCGCCGCGGAGAACGCGCACGACGTCTCCGTGCTCACGTGCTTCGACAACGAGGAGGTGGGCTCCGGCACCAAGCAGGGCGCGCGCTCCACGCTGCTCGCGGACACGCTGCGCCGCACGAGCGCGGCGCTCGGCCGCAGCTACGACGAGCACCTTCGCGCCCTTGCCGGTTCCATGCTCGTGAGCTGCGACAACGCCCACGCCGTGCACCCCAACCACCCCGAGGGGCACGACCCGGCCAACCGCTGCCGCATCAACGGCGGCCTCGCCATCAAGGAGGCGGCGAACCAGCACTACTGCACGGACGCCTTCAGCCGCGCGGTCATTCTAGCCATCCTGGACCGGGCGGGCGTGCCGCACCAGGTCTTCGCCAACCGCTCCGACATGGCGGGCGGCTCCACGCTGGGCAACCTCTCCAACGCGCAGGTGAGCGTGCACGCCATCGACGTGGGCCTCCCGCAGCTCGCGATGCACTCCGCCTACGAGACCGCCGGCGCCCGCGACACCGAGCTCGGGATCGCCGGCCTGCGCGCCTTCTTCGAGACCAACGTGGTCATCGACGGCGCCAACGCAGCCGACCTCCGCTGATTGCACAAAACGGGACGTGCCTGAAACGTGCAAGTTGTTGCACGTTTCAGGCACGTCCCGTTTTGTGCAAGGGTGTTCCGCAGGTCCGCGCGGGAGGTCTCCCGACGCCCGCAATATGAGCTGCGGAACATGTTGCGTCCCGCGACGGCGTGGAATACTCGAAGATACAGAGGACCCCTCGCGTCCCGTTTGCCATGCCGGGACGCGAGGGGGCCTCTCTCCTGCGCGGAGCGCCCGCGCCTTCAGCGCTCGCTACTCGTCGCCGAAGCTGATGCCGAGGGCCTTTGCCTCCTTGACGAGGTCGCCCTTGGGGTCGACGTACTTGAGCTTGCCGGCCACCTCCTCGAGCGGCACGCGGGTCATCTTGCCGTTGATCTGGGCGATCATCACGCCGAACTTGCCCTTGAGGCAGGCGAGCGCCGCCTCGACGCCGCACTGCGTCGCGAAGATGCGGTCCTGGGCGTCGGGGGTGCCGCCGCGCTGGGTGTGCCCGGGGACGGCGATGCGGATCTCGCGCCCGGTGCGCTTGTCGATCTCGTTCGCGATGTCGTAGGCCACCGAGGGCGTGGTGCGGGCCGCCACGAGCTTCTTGTACTCCTTCTTGGAGAGCGCAGCCTCCTCCTTGGAGATTGCGCCCTCTGCCACCACGACGATGGTGAAGCGCGAGCCGGCCTTGTCGCGCTCCTCGATCACGCGGATGACGTTCTCGATGTCATAGGGAATCTCGGGGATGAGGATGACGTCCGCGCCGCCGGCGACGCCCGCGTAGAGCGGGATCCAGCCCACCTTGTGTCCCATGATCTCGATCACGAAGACGCGGCCGTGGGAGCTCGCCGTGGTGTGGATCTCGTCGATGCAGCGGGTGGCGACCTCGACGGAGCTCGTGAAGCCGAAGGTCATGTCCGTGCCGTAGGTGTCGTTGTCGATGGTCTTGGGCAGCGCGATGACGTTCAGGCCCTCCTGGGAGAGGCGGTTGGCCGTCTTGGTGGAGCCGTTGCCGCCGAGCATGAACAGGCAGTCCAGCTTGAGCTTCCTGTAGGTGTCCTTCATCGCCTGGACCTTGTTGATGCCGTCGGCCTCGGGCGTGTCGAGCAGCTTGAACGGGGTGCGGCTCGTGCCCAGCACGGTGCCGCCGCGGGTGAGCAGGCCGGAGAAGTCGCGGTTGTCCATCATGCGGTAGCGCTCGTAGATGAGGCCCTGGTAGCCGTCCTCGAAGCCGTAGACCTCGACGGGCTCGCCGGCCTGGCGATAGAGCGTCTTGACGATGCCGCGCATGGTGGCGTTGAGCGCCTGGCAGTCGCCGCCGCTCGTGAGAAGGCCGATTCTCAGCATGATGGTTCCCTTCCTGCCGTTCCAGTGATGACGAGATTCTTGCACTTCCGTCGAGGAAAGGTGGGCGACTATCCGCCAACGGTATCGTTCTCATTTGTGACAGGGGGCAGGAGGCATTGTCACCGCTGCGTTCCCCTGTCACACTGTGTGAGGTGTCGGCAGGGGAGGGAGAGGCATGACGCCAGACGAGAAGAACGAGGTCTCCGAGGCCGTGGCTGCCGGGCGCCGCGCGCTCGCGAGCCTCGAGCGGGCGGCGGGCGCGCTGGAGAGCGCGAGCAACTGGGGCGCCTTCGACCTCTTCCTCGGCGGCGCAATCTCGAGCCTCGTCAAGCACGCGCGACTGGGGGGCGCCCGCGAGGCGCTCGAGGCCGCCCGCGACGACCTCTACGACTTCACGCGCGAGCTGCGCGACGTCTCCGACATCGAGGTGCTGCGCATGGACGTGGGCGCCCTCGCCACCGCGCTCGACGTCCTCTTCGACAACCCGTTCGTCGACCTCTACGTGCAGAAGAAGATCGAGGACGCCCGCGACAACGTGGCCGCCGCCGTCCGCGCCACGCGTACGGTCCTGGCAAGGCTCGAGGCGGCGAGGTAGCCGCTCGCCGCCGGCGCCCGTTTCGGTTTTCGAACGGCTTGCGAGGGCCCGGCTCTTCTCGCCCCGGCTTCGCCTTAGAATCTCCACATCCGTGTACCACCAGGAAAGGGCAGGCAGAGATGCAGGAGATTCTCCACGCGCCCCACGAGAAGATCGAGGAGATCCAGCTCGAGGGCATCAAGAAGACCGTGATCCAGTGCTACGAGAACGTCGCCTTCTACAAGAGGAGCTTCGACGAGGCGGGCTTTGACCCCCACTCGATCAAGAGCCTCGAGGACCTCCAGAAGGCGCCCTTCGTCACCAAGCAGGACCTGCGCGACAACTACCCCTACGGGATGTTTGCCACCCCGCTCTCCGAGGTGAAGGAGATCCACATGTCCTCCGGCACCACCGGAGTGGCGACGGTGGGCGGCTACACCCAGCACGACCTCGACATCTGGGGCGAGTGCTTCGCGCGCGGCATCGAGTACGCCAACGGCGGCAAGGACGACGTCGTCCACGTCTGCTACGGCTACGGCCTCTTCACCGGCGGCCTGGGCGCGCACTACGGCGGCCTCTACTCCGGCGCCACCACCATCCCCATGTCCGCGGGCAACACCGAGCGCCAGATCCGCGTGCTCAAGGAGATGGGCTCCACGATCATCTGCTGCACGCCGAGCTACGCCATGCACATCGCCGACACCGCCCTCGAGATGGGCATCGACCCGGCGCGCGACTTCCACCTGCGCGCGGGCATCCACGGCGCCGAGCCCTTCTCCGACAACTTCCGCCGCGACCTCGAGCGCAAGCTCAACTACCACGTGCTCGACGTCTACGGCCTCACCGAGACCATGGGCCCGGGCGTGGCAATCGAGTGCTGGGAGCAGAACGGCCTGCACCTGGCGGAGGACCACTTCTACGCGGAGATCATCGACCCCAACACCGGAGAGGTCCTGCCCGACGGAGAGTGGGGCGAGCTCGTTCTCACCACCATCGACCGCGAGGCCTCCCCGGTCGTGCGTTACCGCACGCGCGACATCACGCGAATCCTGCCGGGCGAGTGCGCCTGCGGCTGCACCCACCGCCGCATCGACCGAATCCACGGCCGTACGGACGACATGCTCATCATCCGCGGCGTCAACGTCTTCCCGAGCCAGATCGAGGACGTCATGAAGACCTTCGACCAGGTCTCCTCCTGGTACCAGATCGAGGTCGACACCGACCACCGCTCGCTCGACATGGTCACGCTCAAGGCCGAGGTCAACCCCGACTTCGCCTTCGACTCCGTCGCCGCCGTCGAGCGCCTGCAGAAGGAGATTTCCGCGCGCCTCAAGACCGCGCTCTCCGTGGGCGTCAAGGTCAAGCTCGTGGAGCCCAAGACCATCGCGCGCAGCGAGGGCAAGGCCAAGCGCATCGTCGACCTGCGAAAGGGGATCAAGTAATGATCGACCAGATTACCGTCTTTTTGGAGAACAAGCGCGGCCGCATCGCGTCTCTGTGCCGCACCCTGGGTGACGCCAACATCAACATGGCCGCGCTCTCCGTGGCCGACACCACCGAGTACGGCATCGTGCGCATCATCTGCAGCGACACCGCCGCCGCGCTCTCCGCGCTCGATGCCGGGGGATACCGCGCCATCAAGACCAAGGTCATGGCCATCGCCGTGCCCCATCACCCGGGCGGCGCGGCGGACCTGCTCGAGAAGCTCGACGACCTCGACGTGGACATCGAGTACTTCTACTGCTTCTCCACCACGGACGACATGGCGGTCCTGGCCCTCAAGATCGCCGACCCGGCGAGCGCCGCGGAGGCCAGCTGGGCCATCGAGAAGGCCGGCTTCCACGTGTTCGACCAGGACGAGGTCGAGTAGCCCCAAAAAATGGGGACGTGTTTTTTCTCTCAGAGAATTTGGGACAGGTTGGGGTGCCATACATTGCTTGTATGGCACCCCCTTCTCTTATGTATTTAACGTTTGTGCCAGCTGCTACTAGGATGGAAGGCGTTCGCAGGGGACGTCGCTCGCAGGAGGCGGTTGGCATGGTTCTTGGCATGGGTCCGATGGAGCTCGGCATCATCCTTCTCGTGGTTCTGGTGATCTTTGGGCCCAAGAACCTGCCCAAGCTGGGCTCCGCCATTGGCAAGACCGTGAAGAACGTGCGCGAGGGCATGGAGGAGGGCGACTCCGAGCCCCAGGTCTTCCAGTCCGATGCCGAGAAGAACGAGGACGCCGAGTAGCCGCCTTGCGCGCTTTGGGACGTGCCTGAAACGTGCATAGCTTTGCACGTTTCAGGCACGTCCCAAAGCGCGCAAGGCGGCTAGAAGAGCTCGCCGAGAAGGGCGACGGCGCGCTCGGCGAGCGGGGAGAGCGCCCGCTCCGCCTTCCAGATGACGGCGGCCCTGGTCTCGAGGCTCTTCTCGGTGACGGTCTTGATGAAGCAGGTCCCCGTGTCGCAGACGGTGAGCAGGGAGCGCGGGACGAGCCCCACGCCCAGGTCGCCGGCGGCGCACGTGCAGGCGGTGCGGCAGTCCTGCACGAGGCAGGAGACGGCGGGCGACCCCTCGCGAGCGCCCGGCGCGGCGAGAAGCGCCTCGGCGGTGCGCCTGTCGCAGACGACGGGGGAGCCCCCGAGCTCCGCCAGCGAGACCTCGAGCTCGTCCCCGCGCTCGAGCGCGGGTGGCATGACGGCCACGAGGGGCTCTGCCGGGGCGTAGCGGCAGCGCAGGCCCTGGCTGGGGAAGGGCGTTCGCACGACGCCCACCTCGGCGATGCCGCCGGACACGAGCTCTATGACCTCCGGGACGTCTCCCTCGCGCACGTCGAGCGCCACGTCGGGGAAGCGCGCCGCGAGCTCCCGCAGGCGCGGCCCCGGTGCAAGCCCGGCCGCCGACGGGCAGACGGCGAGCCGCAGCGTGCCCGTGAGGCCCCTGCCCACGCTCGAGACCTCGTGCTCCGCTGCCGAGGCCATCTCCAGGATCGTCCTGCCCCGCTCGTAGAGGAGCCGCCCCGCCTCGGTGAGGGTGACGCCCCGGGGACCGCGCCTCACGAGCTGGGTCCCCAGCTCGTCCTCGAGGCGGGCGAGCTCGTGGGAGAGCGGGGGCTGCGAGATGCGCAGGCGCCGAGCGGCCGCCGTGACCTGCCCCTCCTCCGCGATGGCCACGAAGTACCTAAGCTGCCTCAGGTCCATGGCGGCTCCCCCTACACCCGGGCGCTCTGCTTGCGCCACTCACGCGGGGAGACCCCGTAGACTCCCTTGAAGGCGCGCGAGAAGTGCAGCTGGTTGGGGTAGCCCACGGCCTGGCCCACCTCCGCCACCGGCATGGCGGTGAGCTTGAGGAGCTCGGCGGCCTTGGTCATGCGAAAGCCGATGAGGTACTGCTGGGGCGACTTTCCCACCGCCGCCTTGAACACCTTCCCAAAGTAGCTGCGGTTGAGGCCCGTCCTGCGGGCGATGTCCTCTATCGAGATGTCGCACGCGTAGTTCTCCTTTATGAAGGTGATGGCCTCGCGGATGTAGAAGTCCTGCAGGCGGTTTGCCGCCTGGGCGGGCAGGTGCTCTATGGAGCGCAGGAGGTAGTCGAGGAAGAGGTAGGTGTGGCCGATCAGGTGGAGCGGGCTCGCGTCCCGGTGCGTCACGAGGTAGCGCATCTCCGCCTCCATGGCGTCGCGCAGCTCGGTGGAGCGGGAGCGGTAGATGGGCCGGGAGGGGGAGAGGCCCGCGAGCTCGAGGCTCTCCTTCACTTGGATTCCGTCGAACTCCACCCACACGTACTCCCAGGGGTCCTTCATGTCCGCCACATAGGTGGTCACCTGCTCGGGGAAGATGAGGAAGCCCTCGTCCCCCGCGAGGTCGAAGTCCGTCCTGAGGCCGCTCTCGTCCGTGGACATGAGCGTGCCGTGGCCGGAGATGACGTAGTGGAAGAGGTAGTGCGTCCTGCGGGCGGGGCCGAAGGCGTGGCCCGGCTCGCATGCCTCGCGTCCGTACTGGTAGGGCATGAGGTCGACGAAGTGACCGTTGGGAAACGTCGAGAACTCAAGATCGTGAGAGGGCACGGAGGGCCTCCTTGTGGGATGGGTCCCATAAGCTGGGAGTTGTCTCATTTCGTGCAGTATACCACTGATCAGGACATACAAAAATCGATATATTCATCCAAAAATGGTATATATGTGAGAACGGTTACAGTTTTAGCTGGTCTAGACAAGTGATTTCGACACCCCTTCTGAGCTGGGACGCAATAATGTGGAGAAACCGTTTATCCGGCCAAATCCCCCGTTCGCCGTTTCGAGTCGTTTGGTCTTCTCGAAACACAGTCCAATTTAACTGGGAAAAGACGCACAAATATAATACATATGCCAAAAAACACGAGAAACATCACAAAAATGTCTGTCTAGAATAATCGCATCGTAAGGTGGGGCTCGGGTCGGCGAGAGGGCCGGACGGGCAGGGAGAAAGGGTTCGCAAATGGCGAGTCTCTCACTGGAACACATTGGGAAGAAGTACCCGAACGGCTATGAGGGGGTGAAGGACTTCAACCTTGAGATCGCCGACAAGGAGTTCATCATCTTCG
>CALUJT010000073.1 GCA_944321005.1 uncultured Atopobiaceae bacterium
AGGCGCTGCTTCATGCCGAGCGAGTAGGCCTTCACGCGCCGATGGTCAATCGGGTCAAGACCCACGAGGCCGAGCAGGTCGTCCGCGACGTCGCCCGCGTGCGTCATGCCGAGCGCGAGCGCCTTGGCAACGAGGTTGTCGCGCGCGGTGAGGCTGGCAAGCACGCCGGGACTCTCGATGAGGGCACCGATGCGCGAGAAGCCCTGCGGCGTGGCGCCGCCGCGCTCCGGGTCGCCAAAGAGGACGACCTCGCCTGCCGTGGGACGCGCCAGACCCGCAATCATCTTCATGGTGGTGGACTTGCCCGAGCCGTTCTTGCCCACGAAGCCGTAGATGTCTCCGGCGGCGACGGTCATGTCCAGGTTGTCCACGGCCAGCTTGCGGCGATAGCGCTTGGTGAGGCCGTGCGTCTCGATGACGTTCACGCGAGCTCCTTTCTAGAGGCTGCCTCCCAGTCTGGCAGGCAGACCTTTAGAAACCGTGAGTCAAATCTAAAGAAATCTTGAGAGTGATCCAATTGGGGATAGGCCCCTCTTTGATCACGCGAGCTTGAAGCCCATGCCCCAGACGGTCTTGAGGTAGTCGTCGGTGCCGGTGGCACGCAGCTTGGCGCGGATGTTGGAGACGTGCGCCGCAACGGTGGAGTCGTCGCCGGCGAAGGGCTCGCCCCACGCCAGCTCGAAGAGCTCCGACTTTGAGAACACGCGGTTGGGCCTGCGAACGAGGGTCTCGAGGATGTTGAACTCGATCTTGGTGAGCGCGACCTCCCCGCCCTTCTCGCCGGCCTCGCCGGGAGCTACCGCGAGAGTGCGCGCCTCAGGGTCGAGCGTCCAGCGCTGCCAGCGCAGAACCTCTCCGCCCCGGGCCTCCGCCCCGCGGTGTCGAAGCTGCACCTCCACGCGCGCTGCCAGCTCGTCAAGGTCAAAGGGCTTGGTGAGGTAGTCGTCGGCACCCAGGCGCAGCAGGTCGATCTTGTCCGCCGCCGTGGTGCGCGCGGAGATCACGATGACGGGCGTCGCCTCGTCGCGCCCGCGGATGAGCCCAACGAGCTCCTCCCCCGTTGCGCCCGGAAGCATGAGGTCGCAGATGACGACGTCGAAGGCCACGTCCTTCTCGCCCGCGCCGCCCAGCAGCAGGCGCGCCTCGGAGCCCGAGAACGCCTGCGTCACTGCGTGACCGTCGCGCGTGAGCCGCGTCGTCACCACGTCGTTGATCGCCGCGTCGTCCTCTATCACCAGCACCCGCGCCATGTCTCTCCTCTGCGTGCAAAAGTGCCTGTCCCTCCCGCACATCATATTGTAAGGGTGCCACCGGGCTCGCGTAAGAAATCCCCCCGTCAGCATCAGCCACCCGTAAATGACCGTCAGCGCTGCGCAAGGGCTCGCCCGCGACGCCCTTTGCCGCACGAGACGCGCCATATGGTGAACCCCGGACGAAGCCGGCAGACAAAGCTACCGGCCAACGAACAGGGCATCGAAGGGAGCTCTCGTGAAGAACAGCGTCACCGCCACCGGCGGCATCTCTCGCCGCTCATTCCTCGGCATGCTCGGCATGGCGGGCTTTGCCTGCGCGGCGGGCCTCGGCCTCACCGGCTGCGAGGACAGCGCCGCCCCCGCGACGGAGGCCGTTGACTACAACTCCATGTCGCTGGACGACATCATCGCCCAGGCCAAGGAGGAGGGGCAGATCAACTCTGTGGGCATGCCGGACACCTGGGCCAACTGGGTCGGCACCTGGGACGACATCGAGGAGAAGTACGGCATCACGCAGGCCGACCAGGACATGTCCTCCGCCGAGGAGATCGCCATGTTCAAGCAGGAGGGCACCGACGGCACCAAGGACATCGGTGACGTGGGCCAGCAGTGGGGCCCCACGGCCGAGGCCGAGGGCGTGACCCTCAAGTACAAGACCAGCTACTGGGACGAGATCCCCGACTGGGCCAAGGACGACGACGGCGACTGGGTCGTGGGCTACTACGGCACGATGTCGATCATCTCCAACGATGACCAGGTCCCCAACCCGCCCACGACGCTCGCCGAGCTCGCCGACGGCGACTACAAGGTCTCCATCGGCGACATCACCGCGGCGGCGGCCGCGCAGCACGCGGTGCTCGCCATCGCCGTCGCCCTGGGCGGCGGCCTCGACGACATGCAGCCCGCCTACGACTTCATCACCAAGATCGCCGAGGCCGGCCGCCTGGACGTCTCCGACGTCTCCGTCGCCCGCCTGGAGTCCGGCGAGGTCGCCGTGGGCCTCAACTGGGACTACAACTCCCTCAACTACCGCGCGCAGATCGTCGAGAACAACCCCGACGCCAAGTTCACGGTGAGCATCCCCACCGACGGCTCCGTGCAGTCCGGCTACGCCACCATCATCAACGTCAACGCCCCGCACCCCGCCGCGGCCTGCCTCGCCCGCGAGTACATCCTCTCCGACGAGGGCCAGATCAACCTCGCCCGCGGCTACGCCACGCCCATCCGCAGCTCCGTCGAGCTCCCGGAGGACGTCAAGGCGCTGCGCCTGCCGGACGAGCAGTACGGTGACCAGGTCCAGTCCATCGACTACGAGAAGTGGACCGACGTCACCAACGAGCTCGTGACCTGGTACCAGGAGAACATCATCCCCATCCTGGGCTAACGGCACGACGATCACCCGCCGCCGTCATCGGCGCACCCGGGCGGCCTCAGGGCCGCCCTTCTTCTTGGGACCCATCGTCCTTCTCGCCAGCAGGCCCTGCGGGGCGAGAAGGACGGTCTCCCCCGACGTCCGTCATCACAGAAACCGTGTAAGGAGGTACCGTGGCAGACATCTCTCAGGCAGGCGCCACCCTCACCGCAGACGTCCCCGTGTCAGGGGCGGGAAGAACCGCCGCCCACGCCTCGGCCGAGAAGGCCAGGCAACCGAGGGGCCGCAAGTGGGTCGGCTACATCGCCTTTGTCCCCTTCCTGCTCGTGATCGTGGGATACGAGCTGCTTCCGCTCGCGCAGCTCGTCCTGGACAGCCTCGTGGGCAAGGAGTCCGGCGCCCTTGGCCTCGAGAACTTTATCAAGGTCTTCACCACCCCGCTCTACCAGCAGTCCATTATCAATAGCGTGTGGATCAGCCTGGTCTCGGCCCTTGTGGGCATCGTCGTGTCGTTCCTTGCCGCGCGCTTTGCCTACGAGTCGAGCGAGCGCGTGCGCAACGCCTTCACGATGGTCCTCAACATGATGTCCAACTTCTCGGGCGTGCCCCTGGCGTTTGCCTTCATGATCCTCATGGGCAACTCCGGCGTCCTCACCATCCTGGGCGAGCGGTGGGGTATCCCCTTCCTCGCGGACTTTGACCTCTATACCGGCGAGGGCCTGCTCGTGCTCTACATCTACTTCCAGATCCCGCTGGCGACGCTGCTGCTCCTGCCCGCCTTCAGCGGCATCAGGAAGTCGTGGCGCGAGGCGGCGATCATCCTGCAGGCATCCCCGCTGGACTACTGGTTCAGGATCGTGATCCCCAACCTCATGCCGTCCATCCTGGGCACCCTCTCCGTGCTCTTCTCCAACGCGCTGGCCGCGTACGCCACCGCCTTTGCCGTCGTCATGAACAACTACGCGCTGCTCCCCCTGCAGATCACGTCCAAGTTCAAGGGCGACGTGCAGATCGACGCCGCGACGGGCGGGGCGCTGGCCGTGGTGCTCATCATCCTGATGGTCGTCTGCACGCTCATCAACAACTACTTCACCAAGCGCGCGTCAAAGGGGCGTGAGATCATATGAGTTCCAAGACCAAGGCCGTCAAGGCTGCCGCCCCCGGCAAGAAGACGCCGCTGGCCGCCAAGATCTTCCTGGGCATCGTTGGCCTGTACCTGCTGGTGCCGTTTCTCACCACGCTCGTGTACTCGCTCTTCGTCGAGTGGACCGACGTCCTTCCCTCGGGCTTCACGCTGCGCAACTACGCGGAGCTCTTCACCAACTCGACGTTCTGGTTCTCCATCGGGCGCACGCTTATCCTGTGCCTGGTGAGCGTGGCCATCACCATCGTTCTTCTCCTCCTGGCCATGTACGTCGTGGTGGCCGTCAACCGCAGGCTGGGCCGCTTCATGCAGTTCGTCTGCATGATCCCGTACGCGCTGCAGGGCGTCATCCTCTCCATCGGCATCATCTCGCTCTACACCGGCACCGGCACGATCCTCTCCAACCGCATGTTCATGCTCTTTGGCGCCTATACGATCCTCGTGCTTCCCTACATCTACCAGGGCATCCGCAACGCGCTCAACGCCATCGACGCCAACATGCTCATCCAGGCCGCCGAGATGCTCGGCTGCGGCCGCTTCCGCGCCTACGTGCAGGTAGTGCTCCCCAACATCGTGTCGGGCATCCTGGTCTCGAGCCTTCTCGCCGAGAGCATCGTCTTTGGCGACTTCGTCCTCGCCAACAACATCGCCGGCACCAACTACCAGAACATCCAGGTGTTCCTGCAGGCCAACATGGCCCGCTCGAGCGGACTCTCCAGCGCCATCGTTGTCGTCATCTTCCTGGTGGTGGCAGCGGTGACCGCAGTGGTCCTCAAGCTCCAGCACACTTCCCAGAAGCAGTAAGGAGAAGCCCAGATGGCTTACATCGAATTCAAGGACGTCGTCAAGCGCTTTGGCGACAACACCGTCCTCGACCACATCAGCTTTGGCATCCAGCAGGGCGACCTCGTGACCCTGCTCGGCCCCTCCGGCTGCGGCAAGTCCACGCTGCTGCGCTGCCTCTCCGGACTCGAGACCGTCACCGAGGGCAAGATCGTCCTCGACGGCCGCGACGTCACCAACGTGCCCGCCAGCAAGCGCAACATCGGCATGGTCTTCCAGCAGTACAGCCTCTTCCCCAACATGACCGTCGAGCAGAACGTCGCCTTTGGCCTCAAGATGAAGAAGGTCGACCCCGCCACGATCGAGAGGAAGGTCGCCGAGGCCATCGCGATGGTCGAGCTCTCCGGAAAGGAGAAGGCCTACCCGTCGAGCCTCTCCGGCGGCCAGCAGCAGCGCGCCGCGCTCGCCCGCTCCATCGTGACCGAGCCGGCGGTCCTGCTCCTCGACGAGCCGCTCTCGGCCATCGACGCCAAGCTCCGCAAGGCGCTCCAGTCCCGCATCCGCGAGATTCACCAGGAGCTCGGCCTCACCACGATCTTCGTCACGCACGACCAGGACGAGGCCATGGTCATGTCCGACGTCATTCAGCTCTTCCACTCCGGCCGCATCGAGCAGGCCGGCAGCCCCGTCGAGGTCTACACCAGCCCCGTGTCCGAGTTCGCCGCGAGCTTCATCGGAAGCTACAACCAGCTCTCCGCGAGCGACTTCACCGCGCTCACGGGCGTTCCGGTGCCACAGGGCAACGTGGTTGCCATCAGGCCGGAGACCATCGGCATCAGCCGCGAGAGGCCTGACGAGAAGGACGCGCACCTCGTCGACGGCACCGTGGTGGACTCCACCCCGCGCGGCAACGTCCTGCGCTACACCGTGAGGCTCGAGGGCGGGACCACCGTCTTCGTTGACGTTCTCTTCCGCAGCTTCCACATGTTCGACCGCGGGAACAAGGTCTACCTCTCCCTCCCAGAGCGCGACTGCCTCGTCATCCCGGTCAACGCTGCAAGCGCCCGAACCGCCGCCTAGGACGGCGTCACCTCGAGCCCTTCCTTCCTCGCCCGGTCCGTGCCCTCCCCGCACGGGCCGGGCACGTACGAACGGAGGCGACATGCCCTTCCACGACCAGACGTGCCTTTCCGAGGACCTTCCCCGCTACAAGGGGAACCTCCACAGCCACACCACCAACTCCGACGGGCACCTCACCCCGGCAGAGTCCGTCGCCGCCTTCCGGGCGCGCGGCTACGACTTCCTCTGCCTCTCGGAGCACGACCTCTACACAGACCTCTCGGGCCAGTTCGACGACGAGGAATTCGTGATTCTCCCCGGGCTCGAGGCATCCGCCTACCTCTACGCGGACGAGAAGGAGACGCTGCGCCTCAAGTGTCACCACATGCACGGCATTCTTGGGACGAGCGAGATGGTCGCCTCCGCGCGCGAGCGCTTCTCGCACATGGAGCGGCTGGAGCCTCTGCGCTTCCACGGCTCCTGGGACGGGGAGGCAGTCGCGACGCAGCTCGCCTGCGCACTTGAGGAGCGCGGCTGCATCGTGACCTACAACCACCCCATCTGGAGCCGCGTGGAGCCCGACGAGTTCTGCGGCGCCGAGGGGTACTTCGCGCTCGAGATCTTCAACTACGACACCGTCAACGAGTCGGGCACGGGGTACGACACCACCTACTGGGACCTCATGCTGCGCCGCGGGCGGCGCGTCTGGGGCTTTGCCTCGGACGACAACCACAACGAGGGGGTCTTCGACGACTCCTTTGGCGGGTGGGTCGTCGTGAGCGCGCCGGCCCTCACAAGAGACGCCCTGGTGAGGTCGCTCCTGGCGGGGACCTTCTACTCGAGCTCTGGTCCCGACATCATCGGCTGGGGCGTGCGCGACGGCAGCGTCTGGGTGGACTGCAGCCCCTGCGAGCGCGTCAGCCTCATCGCGGGAGGGCCGGTCAACGCCGGGGCCACCGTCATAGCGCCCGAGGGCGAGCCGCTCACGCACGCGGAGTTCCCGCTCTCCGGACACGAGACCTACCTGCGCCTGGAGTGCACGGACGAGCGCGGTCGCACCGCCTGGTCCAACCCCGTCTTCGCGGATTAGCTCCAGCGCCCCCTGCGCTCGAGAAGCTACTGTAGCGGCATTGACTCCCAGGAGCCGCCTGCGCGAGGGACCTCGATCGCGCGGTAGCCAGCGTCCCAGGCATGAGCGTAGGCCTCGCGGATTCCGTCGCACATGTCGCCGGGAACGTGCGCGTCCGACCCAACCGTGATGGGCACGCCGGCGCGGCAGAAGCGCTCGAGCAGTCCGCGCGCGGGATAGTAGTCCCCCACCCCCTTGCGCCAGCCGGCAGTGGAGAGCTCCACGCGCCGGCCGGTGTCGTGTGCGCAGCCGACCATCTCGTCCCAGAGCGGAGCGAGGTCGATCGTGGCGGCAAAGCCCTCGTTGCGCATGCGCTCCGGGAGGTCCGGGTGAGCCATGGTGCCAAAGGGCAGCGGGCTCTCGCACGCGCGACACCAGGTCTGCGCATAGCGGCGCCAGACCTCGTCCGGACCCAGCTCGTGCCAGATGTGCTGGTCCGTGGGGTCATCGATCCACGCGCCGTCGTCCTTCTCGCCCAGCCAGTGCACGCTGCCCAGGAGCACCTGCGCGCCAGCGGCCCAGCGACGGACGTTCTCCTCGCACCCGGGGTACCAGTCGCACTCGAAGCCGTAGATCATCTCCAGCTCGGGGTGAGCGTCGCGCGCGGCCTCCCACTCTGCCCGGTGGGCGGCGAGGTCGGCTTCGACCACCTGCACCTCGCCCTCCGGGTCCATCTCCGGAGGCAGCGTCAGGTGGTCGGTGGACACCAGGACGGAGCAGCCCGCCGCCACGGCGGCTCGGGCGTTCTCCTCGAAGGTGCCGACGCCATCCGAAAAGCGTGTATGCGTGTGCGTGTCAACCATCGATCCAGCGGTCAGCGCGTGCGACATGACTCCTCCTAGAGGCTGCGTCGTAGGCCCTTGAGGCGGCTCGCCTCAGCTGATCAGGGTGCGAGGCGCATCGGTGTGGGGCCGAACGACGCAGAGCGTGGGTTTTTGGCACTTTTGCCCCTGTATCAGAGGGGAAAACTGCCAAAAACTTACATTCATATTTGATGCGGGACGCCAGGCGAACGCGCGAGGGGCCCCATCCCGATGTTAGCGCAGACCCGCCGCGAGCCAGAGTAAGCCCTTCGTGAAGAAGGGCCGCCGGTAAGTACCCGACGGCCCCGTCGCATCAAAGATGTGTGCTAATTGGGGACTGTCCCCAATTTACAGGTCCTGGAGGGCGTTGACGGAGAGCGGGCCCTCGCGCAGCGCGGCGATGGCCTGGACCAGCGCCACCGCGCCGGACATGGTCGTGGCCATGTCGATGCCGCGGCTCACGGCCTCGCTCCTCATCTTGGTGCCGTCGCCGCGGGAGCTGTGCCCCTTGGGCGTGTTGATGACGAAGGAGATGTCGCCGGCGGCCATCATGTCGAGGATGTTGGGCGAGCCCTCGGAGATGGGCTTCACCACCTCGCACGGGATGCCCGCGGCGCGCAGCGTCTTGGCGGTGCCGCGCGTGGCCAGAAGGTCGTAGCCGAGGTTGCGCAGCGACAGCGCCACCGGCGCCACGGAGCGCTTGTCACGGTCGCAGACCGAGATGAAGACGTTGCCGGACTGCGGCACGTCGTACTCGATGGCCTCGCGCGTCTTGGCGTACGCCTTGGGGAAGGTGACGTCGAGACCCATGACCTCGCCCGTGGACTTCATCTCGGGGCCGAGCGTGACGTCGGCGCCCGGGAAGCGGCTCCAGGGCATGACGGCCTCCTTGACGGCATAGAAGCCAAGGTCGCGCCCCTCCTCCGGAAGGTCGAGGTCGGCGATCTTCTCGCCGCTCATGATGCGGGCGGCGCACTTGGCCAGCGGCACGCCGGTCGCCTTGGACGAGAAGGGCACGGTGCGGCTCGCGCGCGGGTTGAGCTCGATCACGAAGACCTGCTCGTCGCGGACGGCGTACTGAACGTTGAGGAGACCCTGGATGTGGCAGGAGAGCGCCAGGCGACGCGTGGTCTCGCGAACCTTGGCCACGATCCTGTCGGAGAGCGAGAAGGGCGGGAAGCAGCAGGCGGAGTCGCCGGAGTGGATGCCGCACTCCTCGATGTGCTCGAGGACCGCACCCACGTAGCACTCCTCGGTGTCGCAGAGGGCGTCGACGTCGAGCTCGATGGCGTCCTCGAGGAAGGCGTCGAGGTAGACGGGGTGGTCCGGGGAGACCTTGGTGGCCTCCTCCATGTAGCTCACGAGGTCGTCGTCATCGTAGACGATGCCCATGCCGCGGCCGCCCAGGACGTACGAGGGGCGGACGAGCAGCGGGTAGCCCACGCGGCGCGCAACGGCCTTGGCCTCGTCCACGGTCTCGGCCGTGCTCGAGGGCGGGTAGGCGATCTCGAGGCGGTCGAGCAGGCTCGCGAAGCGGTCGCGGTCCTCGGCGAGGTCGATGGCCTCGGGCTGGGTGCCCATGATGGGGACGCC
>CALUJT010000074.1 GCA_944321005.1 uncultured Atopobiaceae bacterium
GGCGTCGTCCCACGTTGCCGAGACGGGAAGCTCCAGCCCCAGGGACTCGATCCGCAGCACGCCCAGATACTCCCCGCCGTCAACCTCGACGGACGGCATGTCCGCAGCGGGGACGATGAGGCTCGCGTCCACTCGGGCGGCGGGCTCGGGCAGCGCATCCAGCACCGCTCGCGTCCGCTGCCCCAGGGACCAATCCCCCCAGGCGCCGGCGGCCGCGACGCCAAGCGCGATCAGGAGGGCGGCCGCGCCGAGGAGCCTCAGCCAGGCCCCCTTGCCCCGCGCGGTCAGACGGGTCACGAGCGCCCGTCCCTCTCGGCGCGGCGGCCAAGCCACCAGCCGAACGCGTAGAGCAGCACGCCCGCGCCCGCGAGCGGGGCCGCCACCGAACGCGCCACGCCCGTGTTGGGCACCGTCCCGCCGGTCGGCCTGTCGGGCTCACCGGGCTCGTCGGGCTCACCGGGCTCGTCGGGCTCACCGGGCTCGTCGGGCTCGCCAGGCTCCCCGGGCTGCCCGGGCTCACCAGGCTGCCCCGGCTCGTCCGGCTCGTCGGGCTCCCCGGGCTCGTCGGGCTCGTCGGGCTCGATCGGCACGTCCGGCTCGTCGGGCTCCTCCGGCTCGCCCTCGTTCTCGATGATGAAGGTGTCACCCTCGCGATGGACCGTCCCCGTGTAGCCCTCGGGCACGGAGGCCTCCACCACGGTCCACGCGTACGACGAGTCCAGGTCCGTCCACGTGTGGGCCCAGCCGTTGGCCGAGCTCAGGACCTGCGTGTCAACCACCACGCCGTCCCTCAGCAGCTGCACGGTCACGCTCGCCGGGCGCGTCGCGGCGTCGTCGGAGAGCCAGAGCTTCACCACGCTCACGCTCTCGTGCGTGACGGGCGGCGGGAGGGGCGTGTCCTCGTGCTTGAGCTCCAGCACCGCGTCGTACTCCCAGGTGTCGTCCGTCTGGAGCTGAGGCACCATCACCAGCGCGGGCTCCTGCTCGTAGCGGGTGCCGCCCTGGACAATGGGCGCGCTCGTCACAAGGTAGAGGCCCGGCTCCAGGTCGGAGAACGTGGCGCGGCCGTCCGCGTCCGTCACGGAGGCGTCGTCCGCGGCAAGCTCGTCGCGCTCCACGTAGCCAGCGAGCGTCTGCGCGGCGGCGCGCCAGCCCTCGGCGTCATCTATGTCCAGGGAGACGTCGTAGACCGCGTAGTCCTCGTCCAGCGTCAGCCTCACGGTCTGGGACACGCTCGCCACGTGCCTGAGCTCGACCTCGACCCCGGACACGCCAACGTCGCCGTCGCGGTAGACCACCGTGAGCGCGCCCTCGCGCAACGTGTCCACGAGCCCGTACGCCCGGGCCACCCGCGGCGCCGCAAAGACTGCCGCCACGAGGGCGAGAAGAACGCCCAGCACGACGCTCGTCAGACCCCTGAATCGACGTCCCCTCATAGGTCCTTTCCTTCCTCCCGGCCGGGCCCCCGCCCCTCCGGCGCGTTCCCGGCTCCTCCCGCGGCGGCAAAGTGCCGCCCGGCGCGCGCGACGGCTTCCGCGTCCCTGCGACCGCGCCGCCCCTCCGTCACGACCAGCGCCCCGACGAGCGCCGCGACGATGGGCGCGGCCACGAACGGCGCCACGTGCGCCGGGTCTATCTGCCGGGCGTCCGCCACCACGCGCGGCGCGTCCGGGTCGTTCGCCACGCGATGCCCGCGCACGAGCAGGCGATGCGTGTTCACGCCGTAGGGCGTGCAGGTGACCAGCGTGCAGAGGTCCTGCCCGGCCTCAATCTCTATGTCGTCCAGCTCGTCCGGCTCCACGATTCGAATCTGGTCGACCTCGTACGTAAACGTCTCCCCCAGCGTCTGCAGCATGAAGGTGTCCCCCTCGCGCAGCTGGTCGATGTTGGAGAAGAGCTCAGCGGACGGCAGCCCGCGGTGGCCGGAGATCACCGCGTGCGTGCTGGGTCCGCCCACCGGAAGCGACGTACCCTCGATGTGGCCGATGGCCACCTGCAGCACGCTCGAGTCCACGCCGTGGTACACCGGCAGGGACACGCGGATGGAGGGGATCTCCACGTAGCACATGATGCCGCCCTCGGTCACGTTGAGCGTGTCGAGATAGCGCTCGTGCTCCCGCTCCGTGGGATGGTACCGGTTGGCAAAGCCGGGGAGGTCCTCGTTGTAGGAGCGGGCGCGCGCGAGCATCTCCTCCGCCTCCTCCTCGCCCATGCTGGCCGCCGCGGTCTCGTACCCGGCGATGGCATGCGACTGGTTGAAGGAGTTCCACCAGTCGCTCACGCTGGGGTAGAGCATGAGGGCAACGCCCACCGCAAGCGCGGCCAACAGGGCGATTGTGGACTTGCTGAGCTTCAACTAACGACTCCTCCCCGCCGCGCCCGGACGGGTTCCGGGCGCGGCGGAGCAATCAAGGGACAACGGGAACTAGTCCATGCGGCTCGCGCGGTACTTGGTCACGAGGCCCACCACGGCCACCACCGCGATCACCGCGCCCGTGCCGATAAGAACGGTCTTGCCGATGCCGCCCGTGGACGGGAGGGTGGCGCCGCGCTCGTTGACGACGGTGGCAGTGAGGGAGCCGTCGTTGACGTTGGAGGTAAAGGTCAGCGAGCTATCCGTCGCGGCGCCGGTGAGGCGGGTGAGCGTCGGGTCCGCAGACTCGGACTCATGGGTGGCCTCGATCTTGAACTCAACCGGCTCCATGGTGTTGTAGCCTGTGGGCGTGCTCGTCTCGGTCAGCTTGTACGTGCCGTCGTCGAGGCCGTCGAACGTGAACTCGGTCCTGTCGTCGGCTGCGGCGATCTCCTCAACAAGGCTCCAGGTATCCGCGGCACCATTTGCACCCTTGACCTTCTTCTCGAGCTTGAAGGCCGCACCGTCGAGCGGCTGACTTTGCTCGTCAACCTTGTTGATAATCACCTGATACGTGAACACGGTCACGGTGTCGGACACGGTCTTTGCGGTCTTGCCGCCCGTCACGTCGCGAGGGTCGTTCGAGTACTCGAGCGTCGCGGTGTTGTCGTTGCCGGCGCCACCAACAGTCGCTGTATCCAACAGCTCCGCGTTGTACTCGACCTTGATTACGGAGTTCGCCTCGACGCTGGCGATGCTCTTGAGATCTGCAAACTTGACCTCGAATGTGCACCCATCGGAAAGATTGTTGGTCACAACCTCATACCCACTTTTTACCTGGGTATCATCAACGCTCACCTTGATGCTGGCGGAGTCAAGCTGCAGACCGGCAGCGAGCGTGTCATGGATGACGAACTTATACGCTGCGTAGTCGTCGTAGTTCTCGGCAACAGTCGCGGTGATCGTAAAGGGCACAACATCGCCGAAATCGTAATCAGCGGAATCCCCTACGGTGGAGACTCCGGTCGAGTCGTTGACGTCGGTCACCTGCTTAGTGATAGTCGGAACATCTGCCTTCGACTCTACCGTGACATCGCCGAGCAGCTGGATCATGAACTTGCTGTAAGCGTTACCAGTTGTGCTGTCGCCGTAAATCGCGTCCGTCACGAGGTAGTAGCCATCTTTAAGGCCGTCAATGGTGTACTCGTAGGGAGAGGTCGTCGAAGCGGTTGTGGACGCCACGCCAGCGTCATTCTTAAGGCAACCGTAGATCGCAGTAGCGAACGCGTCGATGTCATCGCTGTCGTCGGCAAAGACCTTGGCTCCATCAGCCTCAGTGTTCTGGAGAACCGCCGCGACGTCGGCGGCGCTATCGCAGCTTTTGAAGTAGATGCCAATAGCGGTGTGGCTCTGAAGTGCGCTCAGAGCACTCTCTCCATTGACGCCGCTACCCCACTGAATGTTAGAGAGCGTCGAGGAGCCACCCACCGTGTTGTCATACTCGCCCGAGAAGATCTGGTAGGCGGTAAAGGTGTGCCCGCTGGTCTCGGAGCTGATGGTGATCTTATGGTTGCTCTCCGCGTATGCGGGGACGGCGATGGCGAGGGCGGCCACGAGGGCACACGCCAGCGTCAGCAGTCTGCGAATCGTTTTCATTGGGCTTCCTTTCTCAAATCGCTTCGCGATTGGTTTCCTTGGTTCCGCGAGTCATCGGGGCTGGTCAATGGGCACCGCCCTCCCCTCGTCGGCGCTTCCAGAAGAGGGCGCCGACGGAGGCGACGGCAATCGCCGCGCCGCAGCCGATGAGCGCCGCGCGCCCGCGCCCGCCCGTGAGGGGGAGCTCGAAAGAAGTGAAGTTATCAGCGGTGAACTCGTACGACCCCGCGTTGGCGTCCCTGCGATAGAGCATCGTTCCCTGGACGGGTAGCGCATAGCCCTCGGGAGCCTCCACTTCCAGAAGGTAGTAGCTCGAGCGAATCAGCTCGTCCCACGTGTGCGACGCCCCCTCGCCCTCAATCTTTTCGACGCTCATCAGGTAGTAGGTGTTTCCGCTGATGGTCTGGGTGCGCGAGACTCCCTCGGGAACCTTCCCTTCGGCCAGCGCGTCCGCTTCATCCGGGCTGTAGAGCGCAAAGGTAGATCCGCTCAGGGGCCGGGTCGTATCGCCGTCAACCTTATTGAGCGTGATTGACCACACGTTGTAGACGTTCGTGCAAGCGATGAGCCGATCATCTTCACGGTCGTATGTAAAGGTAAAAGAATTGCCCGAACCTCCGGCAAACAAGCCGAAACTGTAAAGGTCGTCACCCGTGGGAAGCTCCATGATGTTGTACCGAGCACCCTGCTTCCAGAACCACGACTCATTATCGTTGCCCGAAGCAGATGCAATAGCGTCCGGCGTAAGCTCAAGATCGGCACGGGACTGCCCCGCAGAGACGGTTAGCGAAAGTACGCGATATGCCCTACCAGCAAGCTTGTTCTCCCAGCCGCTTTCCGTCACGTCGAGGTCCGTAATGGTGTCGCCCTCATAGAGAAGAAACTTGAACTCTGCACCGGCATCATTCGTCACCGGGGCAGCATTGTTCTGGGAATCCACGATTGTCTTCCTCAGGACGGGGACCGCGGGGGTGAGCACGCCGACGGGCTCCGGCATGGCTTCGAACGAGCTCGTCCCGTTGTTGTAGACACCTCGATACCCAAAGCTGTTCCATGCGACCTCGTCCGCGCCAGCGTCATCGGCCACCTGGGCGTTGAAGGACACGCGCACCTTGACGCCTGTCGGAAGAGCATTCTCACCGTTAATAACAACCCTCAGAGCGGTCACGCTTTCGGCAATCGCGGACCAATCTGTTTGATCATCGATTGGAGTCCAGCCGCTGTCCTCGCCATTCCAATCGTCCTCATCAAAAGACGTCTCGCTCGTCATGTATTCCAAGCGATACTCACTCGGCCTGAGCTCCTGCGCAATCTCATCACCGTTTTGCGTCGTCACTTTGAAATCTGGGTTTTCTGCAAGGTGGACGGCGAACTCGCTTCCGCGGCCAGAGCCTCCACCCAGGGGGTTGGAATCCCCCTCCCGAGGCAACGTATCGATGAGGACGAGCTTCTCAAGCGACGCGTTCACGCCGTTGTCTACGGCAAGCTCGTATCGCAGCGAACCGTAGCCTTCGCTTCCCATATTGCCCTTGAGACGGATGCTCTGACGCGTCCAGTTCGACGTGGCCGTATTGCCCTCTTCGCCCGGAGAGAGCTGCTCTGTGACCGTCTTGGATGAGGTCGTCGTAGCGCTCAGCGTGACGTTCATCACCGCATCGCCCTCGGCGGACCAGCCGTCCGTGTTCTGGATGTTGGTCACGTTATTGCCGAGGTCGTCGAGGCCGACCTGCACGAGGTCCTTAAGGTCATCCTCGGAGGGCTCTTGCCTCACTGGGGTGGTGTACGCGATGTTCTGGTAAACGCCGCTCGTCTGCGTTGTGCTCGGGTTCACCGCAGAGAACGTGAACTCGGCATATCCGCCGGGCGGAATCAGGCGGGGGCCAAACCCCGCAAACAGCTGCAGGACCTCGCAACCATCTTTATCGAAATAGATTCTGAACGAGAGGTTATCGTCATAGTGGTACCAGGACCCATCGGTCGGGACCTCCATATAACCCTCCGTGTTGCGAAGCTTGATCTGAATCGTCTCTGCGCCGGGCTCGTGCTCCATGATAGAAAAATAACCAGTGCTGTCACTATTGATGAGCACGCCGGCCTTGTTGTACACAACGCTCTGGGCAACGTTTCCCACAAACGTGAAACCATTGGGCAGCTTGTCCGTGAATACGTAGCCCTGCACGGTGCAATCGCCATCGTTATACGCCCTAATCGTCCAGTTGCTCGTTGCATTGGGAGCCGTGATGCTGCCGGTATAGGGAATGACGGTATCGGAGCCCGGAGTCGTATAGCTGTCGATGCGTTTCTCGGTTCTCAGTTCTATGTCTCCCCGGTCGATTCCAACCTGGGACATGAGCCACTGATTCGCATCCGCGTCATCAGTAAAACCATATCCCCCTTTGAGCACGTAGTCAGATGTAAAGACGCCGGGTTCCATGTCGTCGTTGGTGCCGTGCTGATAGGTTCCAAGATCGGTATAGCCCCTGACGGCAATGTCAACCCCTGCGTACTCGGCCTCCTCGGAGTCAACAGAGGCGACGCCAGAGGTCGTGAAATCGGTGTAGGGCATGGCGACGGTGTTCAGCGCGTTTGCCGCATCGGTAGAGGCAACTTGCTGGGAGACATCAACCTCGTATGCGAAGACAAGCGCCTGGTTACGCTCCAGATAGTACTTCTCGCGCTCCTCGTCGTAGCTGATGGCATAGTCGCCCGATCCGCTATCGACGACGCTGAAGCGGAGGTTTCTACCCGATGCGCTCGCACTGACCCGCGCGCTCACGTACGTGATGTCATTGGCGTCATCACCGGTGAAGGTGATGAAAGAGCTGGTCACGTCGCTCGCCTTCCCGCCAACCGTAGTCGCAGGGTTGGCAGAAGAAGCCGGGGTGCCCAGCAGCCTCGAGAAGCTGAAACCGCGCGGAAGCTGATCCTGGATGTCGTTGATGTAGAGGCGCTTTGCCCCCGAGTTGAGCAGCGCCACGTAGTACACGACACCGCAGTCTCTGCCGTAGGACGTGGAGTACGTGTCTCGCACGCCGCTGCGGGTACCGTTGTCGTGCGTGGCGAACACGCCCTTCTGCAGCAGGGCGTACCCCTGCTCGTCGAGGTCATGGGTCACGATATCACGATGGTCGTACACCCAAAGCGTGTTTGTGATGGGGTTGCCGTTGACCGCATCAACGTAGTCCTGCCACTCCTGACCCGTGGGATAGGTCAGCGTGACGTAGACATAGGCGGTGGCACCTGCGTCCAGCCGGAGGTCAGCGCCCTCGGGCCAGAGGATGTAGCTGTTCGAGGAGTGCGCCCCGTCGGCGGAATATCTTTCGTCTATATACCACTCGTCGCGGTTATTCCAAGTAACCCCGCCGTTGTTGTCAAATTCAATCTTGATGTTTCCGTCATCGGCACCACTTGCCTTCCTCCATTCGAACGTGCGGTTCGTATGGGGCAGCGCGTCAGCGATGCTCTCGGCAGGAACCGTATAGGTCGATGCGTTGTTATTCGTGATCGTAAGGCGATAGGTGACCTCCTGGCCCTTCTCCACAGGTGAGTATTGGTCGGCATAGAACGTGTCGTCGTCCGGGATCGCCCCCCTTGTCGAAACGATCTGCTTGCTGTAGCTGACCATCGTCCCGCCGCCGGAGATAATCGTGTGCAGATTGGACGAATCCCTGTCGTTTGTTCTCACGACGTTGCCCACCGTGAAGCTTCCGCCCGAAGAGGACGCCTGGACTATCGTCTGGTAGCCAAGATCAAGGTTGTACGCATGGGCCGGGAGGTCAGTCGCATACCACTCAATGCTTGTCCCCTCCCCAACCGTGATCTTCGCCGCTGTCCAATACCCGTTCTGCTCCCCATCGAGACCGCTCGCCACGCCAACGACGACATTGGTGTACGCTCCCTCTCGGTCGAGGATGTAGTACTCGATGTCATCGAAGGTAACCGTATCGAGACCCCGGTCTTTAAGGCTCACGTTCTCCTTAACGGGGACCAGAAGACGCTGCGCACCAGAGATGCTGTCAACGATGGGCAGGTTCTCGTAAGTGCCGTTCCCCCAGTGGGTAAGGTCCACGGTGTAGTCCAAGATGTCGAGGTCCTGGAGTCCGCCCAGGCCGGAGCCCAGGGACTCGCCGCCCCGGAAGACCTCGGGGGTCTTCTCGACGCGGGCCTCTCGTGTGAAGCGGTCGGTCACGCTGTCAGACTTATTAATTCCTGGACCTCCGAGGCTCGCCGTATCCGTCACGGAGATCAGGTTCTCCTCCGGCATCTCCGTGTTCATGGCGCCGTTCAGGTGCTGGAAGGTGTCTTTCACCGTGGCGGGCACCTCAAAGGTGATGTCGGCTCCGCCGCCCAGGCTGAAGGTATCGTCCTCTTCGCTGAGCGTCCACGTGCAGGTATAGGTGGCATTCGTGGTGACGTCGTAACCCGCGTTCTTGAGCAGCTCGTAAACGGTATCGGCCTTTTGGGGTTCACCGTCATCGATTCTCAGCTGATAGGAGTCCCCGTCCTTCGTGATGACCAGGGTGTGGCCTGTTGTCTCATTCTCGATGTCGGACGTTGCCACGGTCTTGTGGGCATCATCCTGCCCGTATGCGGGCTTGACTTCCTTCCATTGCGCGAGCGAGGCGTTATCAATGGTCAGAGAGAAGCCCACGTCCTTCTCATCAGCCTCCTTGAAGATCTCTTCGATGGACTCGGGCTTGAGATAGGCGTTCTTATCCAGCTTGTTTGTCACCGTATGGTCGCCGGCTTCCTGATATGCGAGCGAGCCGTCGTTTCTCACCGTAACGGTGTAGCTGATGTTCTCGCCAAGATATACGGTTCCCTCCTGCTCAGTCTTCGACTCGACGGAGATGTTCAACACCGGCTCGTCGGCAGAGAGCGTGATGTTGGCCTCTTGGCTCTTGATGTCCTTCGAGGCGCTGTTCTGGTAGCGCAAGGTGGACTTTGCGGTGTTTGAGACTTGAGGGGGAACGCTTTTAAACCACTCTGGAGATGGGCGGCCTCCGCTAAGTGTCCGGGCCCTCCGATACGATGGTTCTGCCAG